>JBKJOI010000192.1:0-12222 GCA_046595695.1 Haliangiales bacterium
GACGGCGACGGCACGGCCACCGCGGCGGGGGCCAGCGCGGGCACCGGCCCGGCGGTCGGCGACGGCGGGGTGGTCGTCGAGCCGGATGCGGCACCGGTGGCGTCCGCTGACGTTCTCGAGGGCAGCGCCGCCGAGACGGCGATGACCGAGGCGCTCGCCCGCGACGCGAGCACCGGCAGCGTCGCGCCCGCACCCGGCGAGGCAGTCGTCGCCGGTCTCACTCGCGACGGCGTGGCCGGCTTCCGCCTCGGTCAGACGCGCGCCGAGGCGGTCGAGCGCCTCGGACCCGGCGCCCCCCTGGTACGCCAGCCCCGTGCCACACCCGATGCCCCGCTCGCCGAGGAGGCGCTCGTGCGCGCCGTCGGCGGCGCTGCCTGGCTGCGCGTGCGCGTCTACGCCGGCCGCGTGGTCGAGCTCGAGGTCCGCGCGCGCGACGGCCGCGCGCTCACCGACGAGGGCATCGGCGTGGGCTCCGGCTTCGAGGAGGCCGTGCTCGCGCACGGCGAGGCGCGCGCGGTCGAGGAAGAGAAGACCGGGCGCGTGCGCGGCTGGGTGCTCGCCGATCTCCCGGGCGTGCTGTGGGTGGCCTCCGGCGCACCGATCGTCGGCAACGCCGAGACCGCGCCGCCCGAAGGCGCGCGCATCGGCCGCGTATTCCTGCTCGGCCCCGAAGCGCTCGCGCCGCCCGACTAACCCCGCCGCGACGCCGACCCGCCGCGACGCCGACCCGCTGCGCGCCTCCGCGACGCCGCGCGCCCACACGTCGGACTGCATCCGGGTGCAACGTTGCCTGCAACAGGTGCCACGGGTGCCACAGCCCGATGTGCGCCCGGGCACTCGCGCCAGCTCTGAAACCTTCCGTACACTTGCGCGTTGTCCGCCGTGCGGGAGTGTTGGCATCTCGGTTGCTCTAGAGGGCAGCCAGGAGAATGAAGATGAAGACCCAGTACGCGGACGGCATGAACAACGTGGTCTCGACCCTGCGCAAGCGCCGGTGGCGCGACGTGATGGTCGCCGCACTGTTCACGATCGGCGTGGCCGTGAACTTCGCCGCCGTGAACGCGGCCGTGAACGCGGCGACGACCGAACAGCCCGCGCCCAGCTACGCCACCCAGCCGGCCCCCAGCGCCGACCCCGACGCGGGCCTACTCGTCGCCCACCGCGACGCGGCCGATCAGCGGGTCGCCGCCTCGAAGTAGCTCACGCCGCGCCAGCGCCTCCGGGCGCTGCAGGTGGGACAGCGCGAACGCGCCCACCGTGAACGCGACGATGGCCACCGCGAGCGCACCCCGAGGCGCGGCGAGCCGTCCCCAGCGACGTTCCCCGGCTCGCGCCGCCTTCGACCCCGCCAGCACCGCCAGCATCCACAGCCCGACCGAGCCGAGCGCGACGAGCAGCCGCAGCACCTGCTCGGTCTCGCTCGAGAAGGCAAACGGCGACACCCCGGCATCGACGAAGCGGAGCGCAGCGCCCGCCCCACCCAGACCGAGGGCCGCGAGCAGCGCCGGCCCGATGCGCCCCTGCCCTTGCCGTGCCGCGCGATCGATGCGCTCGGCGGTCTCGAGCAGGCCCCACAGCGCGTAGTAAACGACCACGCACAGCACGACGCCCAGCGCGGCGCCGAGCCAGCCGCGCGCCGGCCACGTGCGCGCCCACGTGCTGGCCAGCCACAACGCCCACAGCACGGCCACGAGCGGCGCGGCGAGCAGCGCGTACAGCTTTGCCGCGGCGCGCGGCCGGCGCATGCGCTCGCGCGCGAGCGCGTCGACGGTGGGATCGGTCGCGGCGAGCACCGCTGCCAGGGCGGCGCCCAGGATCACCCCGACGGCCGCGTAGAGCCCCGCCAGCGTACCTGCCAGCGCGAGAGCGCCACCGGCCTGCGCAACCGCGTGAACCGCGGTCGGCGGCGCCATGACGGCGAGCCCCACGCCCGCGGCGAGGCCGGCGAAGGCCCCGGCCAGCGCACCGACCACGACCCCTCCGCACAGGGCGCGGCGCCAGGGGTTGCGTCGTTCGAGCATGCCGGAATGAATTCGTGTCACGCCGGGCCGCAAAGGTAGCCGAACGCCGCGCAAGTGGCCAGGCCGCGCCGCGTAATTGCCCCTGATCGTCCGCTGGCGGGCAGGCCTGGCAACGCGGCGCCCGGGCCCCGCGTTGCCAGGCCTGGTCACGGGCGGTACCTTTCACGAATGTCCCTGTCGTACCTGACGCTCGGCGTGCTCGCGCATGTCGGCGGCATCCCTACCCAGGCGTATTTCGATGCGCCCGTCAGCGTCGGCACCATGGTTGACCAGCAGTTCGCCTTCGGCTGGCAAGACAACGACATGGATCCGACCGGGAAGTTCAGCTTCTACTTCCAGGCCACCAACCTACCCCCGAACGGCAAGCCCGCAGACCTCGCGGGCAAGGCGATTCCCAACGGGCAGGACATTCTCATCATGGACCCCAATGACGTGCTCACGTGGGACACGTCGCTCGAGCCCGCGGGCACCTACTACCTCTACGCCGTCACCACCGACGAACCGCTGCCTCCGGTCTTCGGGATGAGCCGCGGGGTGGTCACGATCCAGCATGCGGGAGACCCCCTGTTCCCCGCGGTGGTCATCACCGAGCCAGGCGCGATCTCGCCACCGGTCGCCGACGCGTTCGCCATCCAGTGGGAGGCCACCGGTGAGGGTCCGCTGACCGCGACCGTGCGCGGCAAGGGCCGCGACGACCCGGGCGACCTGGTCGTACTGGCCGAGAACGTCCCCATGACCGCAGCCGCCGGTGGCGTCTCCACCGGCTGCTACCTGTGGAACCTGTCCGCCAAGCCGCAGGGCTACTACGTCGTGCAGGTCACGGTCCAGGACGGCGCCAGCCGCACCCACACCTCGTACGCGGTCACCAACATCACGCTCTACCGCGATCCCAACGTCACCGACGCGGGTGTCCCGGCCTCCTGCGAGCTCGCGCCCGCGGAGCCCGACGCCGGGACGATCGATGCCAGCATCGGCGGCGACGACGACGGCACCGGCGAGGGCCCGTGCGGCTGCCGCGTCGGCCGACGTGCGGGAGCCGCGGGCGGCCTCGCCACGCTCGCGCTCATCGGGCTGGTCGGGCTCGCGTTCACGATTCGACGCCAGCGCCGGTAGGGCACGCGGCGCCTACGCCTCCGGAGGCCGGCGGCGGCGGGGCCACGGCACGACCAGCAGCACCGCCGCGAGGCCCATGCTGCAGCCGCAGTCGGGGCCGGGCGACGGCGGCGCGCCCGCGTCGGGCTCGATCGACGCGTCGGGCCCCACGCCCGCGTCGGGCTTGCCGATGCCGAACTGGCAGGCGATGCCGGTCCACAGCCCGGCGCACTTGTCGTTGTGGCCGTCGCCGGCGGGACACGCCAGCTCGTTGTCGAGGTCGATGAAACGCATCGTCTTCTGCCACGTCTGGCCGCCGTCGGTAGAGCGCCCGATCGCCAGCCGATCGGGGTTCCAGTTGGCGCCGCAGGTGAACAGCGCCGCCTGGTCCCGGGGTGTCGCGCCGGAACGCTCGCCCACGCACGCCATCTTGGGCTGCTGCGTCGGCTCGCTCCACGTGTTGCCGCCGTCGTCGGAGACACGCACGCCGTAGCCGATCGTCCCGGCGATGAGGTGCAGGCCGTCCTGGCGCACCACGAAGGAGACCAAATCGGCGCCGTCGCCGTCGAAGCTCAGCACCGGCGCCCAGCTCAGGCCCCCGTTGTCCGAGCGCAAGAGCGTGTCGCGCAGCGCTCCGTTCACGCGCGCGAAGACCACGTCGGGGTCGATGGGCGAGACCGCGAGCAGGAAGAACTGCGACTCGTCCTCGTACGCGAACGGCAGCTCGGTCCAGGCCCACACGCCCGCGACGAGCTCGCCGCGGTACAGGAGCGGCGTGGGCATGCCGTCGCCGCCGTCGACGCTCTCGTCGGCGAGCTGGTAGCCGGTGACATAGACGCGCGTGGGGTCGGTGGGCGCGACGCGCACCGACTTCCACCAGGCGCGGTCGTGCAGCAGGCCCACCGACGTGAAGCCCACGCCGTCGTTCTGGCTCACGAACACGTCGTTGGGCATGCCGCCCGACGAGGTCGTCACCCAGATGGCGCCGTCGGCCGTGACCTGCACATCGCTCGCCCAGTGCCCGGCGAGCCCGCCACCCGCGTAGCTCCAGTGGCAGCCCGAGTCGCGCGAGATCGAGAGGCCGTCGAACGTGGTCGCGTAGATCGTGCCCGGCGCGCTGACCGCGTAGACCGGGTCGAAGACCCCGCCGTAGCCGATGTTCTGCTCGCAGGTCCAGCGCCAGCTCGCGCCGTCGTCCTCGGAGATCAGCAGCCCGAAGGTGGCGCCGACGAAGATGCGCTGCTGGTTGCCCGGCTGGAAGGTGATGCTCGTGGTCTGCGGGTAGCGGCCGTTGGCGTCCGCAGATGTGGGCAGCGCGGCGGCGAGCGCGATCGCGGCGAGCGCGCGCCAGAGGGAGATACGTCGACTCGACATCCCGGCAAATGTACCGCGAGTGACGCGCTTTAGCCCGGTCACGCCGCGGAAACTGCTCCTATGGACAGGTCGGGTCGCGGGCCTTCGGCCCACCCGATTAGCCCGCCTCGGCGCCGTAGGCGGGCGGCCCGGCCGTGCGCTCGGTCAGCACGCGTGAGGCGGCTGCGTGCTCGGGACGCTCGAGGCGCGGGTCGGCGGCGAGCAGCGCGTCGGCCTCGCGGCGCGCGAGTCGCAGGAGCTCGCCGTGGGCGACGAGATCGCCGAAGCGCAGCTTGGGCAGCCCGGCCTGGCGCGCGCCCAGCAGCTCGCCGGGGCCACGGATGGCCAGGTCCTCTTCGGCGATGCGGAAGCCGTCGCAGGTCTCGGCCATGATCGCGAGCCGCGCCGCGCTCTCAGAGGTGCGCGCGCCCGGCGTGCACAGCAGGCACAGCGACTCGCCGCCGCCGCGGCCGACGCGGCCGCGCAGCTGGTGCAGCTGCGCCAGGCCGAAGCGCTCCGCGTTCTCGATGAGCATCACGCGCGCCGCCGGGATGTCGACGCCGACCTCGATCACGGTGGTGGCGACCAGCACGTCGAGCGCGCCGCTGCGCAGCGCGTCCATGGCCGCGTCGCGCTCGAGCTGCGGAAGCCGCCCATGCACCAGGCCGACGCGCGCGGGCGCGAGCTCCTGGGCCAGGCGCGCCGCGGTGTCGGTGGCGTTGGCCCAGCTCGGGCCATGGGGCTCCTCGCTCTTGTCGACCAGCGGGCAGACCACGAAGGCGCGCGCACCCGCCGCGACCTGCTTGCGCAGGAGCTGGTAGGCCTGCTTGCGGCCGGGCGCGCCGGTGAGCACGCGCGTGTCGGCGGGCGTGCGCCCGGGCGGCAGCTCGTCGAGCGTGGAGACCTCGAGGTCGCCGTAGGCCGCGAGCGCGAGCGTGCGCGGGATGGGCGTCGCGGTCATGACCAGGAGGTGCGGCACGCCGTCGCCCTTTTTGCGCAGGCGTGCGCGCTGCGCCACCCCGAAGCGGTGCTGCTCGTCGATCACGACCAGGCCGAGATCCGCGAAGCCCACGCGCGCCGCGAGCAGCGCGTGCGTGCCGATGAGCACGCCGAGCACGCCCGCCTGCAGCATGCCGAGCGTGGACTCGCGCACCCCGCGCGGAGTCGACGCGGTCAAGAGCGCGATGCGGTGCCCCGACGCGCGCGCCCACGGCTCGAGCGTGCGCAGGTGCTGCTCGGCGAGGATCTCGGTCGGCGCCATGATCGCGACCTGGCGACCGGCGCGCAGCGCCAGGTGCGCCGCCGCGTAGGCGACCGCGGTCTTGCCGGCGCCGACGTCGCCTTGCAGCAGGCGGCCCATCGGCTGCTCGAGCGCGAGATCGGCGGCGATCTCGGTGATCGTGCGCCGCTGCGCGCCGGTCAGCGGGAACGGGAACACCGGCGCCAGCTCGGCCAGGAGCGCCGCGGCGGAGGCGGTGCCGCCCGCGCACGCGGGCGCGTGGTCGGCCAGGCGCTCCTGGCGGCGGCGCCCGATCGCGAGGCTGAGGAAGAACAGCTCGTCGAAGGCGAGCCGGCGGTGGTGGCGACTGGTACCGGCGTCGAGCTCGGCGACCGCGGCCTCGGCGAGATCCGGCGCGGGCGCGTGCAGCGCCGCGAGCGCCTCGGGCAAGGACGGCAGCTCGAGCCGCTCGGCCACGGCGGCGGGCACGCCGTCCTCGAGGTGCGCGGCGGTGCGCTCGATCGCGGCGCGCGTGGCCTTGCGCAGGATCGCGGGCGCCACGCCCTCGACGAGCGGATAGCGCGGCCGGATGCCGCCCGAGGCGCCCTCGCCGTCCCCGATCACCTCGGGGTTGGTGGCCTCGAGCGCGCCGTCGCGCTCGCGCAGCGCGCCGGAGAGCACGACGGTCTGGCCGCGCTCGAAGCGCTTGGCCATGCCCGCGGGCACGCTGAACCAGCGCGCCGTGAGCGCGACCGCCACGTCGGCCGAATCGCGCAGCTTGACGGTCAGGAAGCGGCGCCGCCAGTTGGTGAAGCTGACGTTCACGACCTCGGCGGAGAACGTGACGCGCTCGCCGGCGGGCGCGGCGATCGCGTCGCGCAGCGGCAGCACCTTGCGCAGATCGTCGAAGCGGCGCGGTACGAACCAGACGAGATCCTCGAGCGTCTCGAGCTCGCGCTCGCGCAGCCGTTCGGCCAGCGCCGGGCCGATCCCGGGCAGCACGCTGATCGGATGGAGCAAGGGCGACGCCGGCGAGACCAGCGCGGGGGCACGCGCGGCGACGCCGGCCTTCGCAGGCGCACGCGCAGCTACAGGCGCGGTCGCGGGCGCAGGCGCGGACGCGGGCGCGGGCGCGGACGGAGGCGCGGTCGCGGCCACCGGCACGCGTACCTGCGCCGGCACGCGTACCGGGCCGGACACTGGCGTGGCGGCCGCCTGCGCCTGCGCCTGATACGGCCGCCGCGCGACCTGCATCGGTCCGCCGAGCACGAGACACAGCCGCAGCCCGCGCGCGACCTCGATCTCCTGCTCCATGCGCGGCAGCTTCTCGAAGCGCTCGAGCGTGCGCCGCCACGCCGTGATCGGCCCGACGCGATCGGGTGGCAGGCGCGCGCTCGCCAGGCGATCGCAGGCCGCGCGCAGCGTGCCGCCCAGGCCGGTCACCTGGTCGATGCCCGCGAAGCCGTCGCGCGCCGCGAACATCAGCGGCCGGCGCAACGCGTCGACGAGGCTCACGAGGTCATGCGGCTGCGGCACGGGCCGCAGCCTAGCGCATCACCCTGACGCTCGCCGCCGCTCCGGCTCGACGCTCCGGCTCGACGCTCCTGGGACTGCTCCGCGCTACGCGCGGTAGGTGAAGCGCAGCTCGTAGTCGCAGAGATGAAACACGTCACCTTCGTCGATGCGCTTGTTGTCGATGCGCATGCCCTTGTAGTCGATCCCGTTCGTCGAGCCGAGGTCCTTGATGTAGTAGGTCCCGTTGCGACGGATCACGGCGGCGTGCTTGCGCGAGATGTTGCCGTCCTTGATCGGGAGGTCCGAGGTCTTCGAGCCGCGCCCGATGATGAACTGGTCCTTGTCGATCGGGATGCGCTGGTTGTTGAAGATCAAGAACAGCGTCGGCGTGCTGGACAGCTGATCGGGCGTGGGCCTGGGCGACGGCGGTGCCGGACGACGCGCACCCGCTGACGCGCCTGCGCTGCCGACCATGCCCGGCGACGACGACGAAGGCACCGGCGACGACGACGGGGCGAATGCGTTGACGCTCGCGCTCGCGCTTGCGCTTGCCGCGGACGACGCGGGCGCGCGGTTGCCTCCGGCGGGCGGTGGCGGCGGCCCGGGTCGGCGCGCCGAGCCGAGCGGCGGTGGCGAGGTCGCCGAGGGCCCCGGCACGGCGGACGGCGCCGGCGACCCGGCCGCGAACGGCGCACCCGGCGGCGAGCTGGGCGGCACCGAGCTCGAGGAGCCGCGGATGTCCCCGCCCGTGGCCTGTGCGGAGTGATAGTTCTTCGAGCGCGCGTAGTACCTCATCGCCTCGTTGATGAGGTAATCGATGGAACAATCGAAGTCGTTCGCCATCTGCTCGAACGTCTCCCATAGGACGTCCCGGCAGTAGAAGTGGCGCATCGTCTTCTTGGACTGATCCATATGCGGCGGCGCTCCGGCGTCGAATGTATCCTGAATCAGCTCTTTTTCTCCAGCAAATCCGCCACCTGGGCGGCTCGTTGTCCGATGGTGGGCTCCGGCTTCGCTGCCTTCTTCTGCTCGGCCAGCTCGGCTGGGTCTTGCAGGCCCCAGTAGCCGCGAATCTTGGTCTTGTCGCCCGCCAGTGCCCGCAGCTTGGCCGCGTCTGCCTTGCTGCCGGCGCGCGCGAGGATCTCGATCCCCACGAAGCGCGCCACCCAGCTGCGCGAGCCCAGGAGCGTGCGCGCCGCGTCCGCGGCGTTCGGCAGCACCGAGTCGTCGATCTTCTTCACGAAGTACTTCTCGATGATGCGCTGCTCGTACTCACCATCGGGCAGCGCCTCGGCGAGCGGCACGATCGCCTGCGGGCCACCGCAGCGCATGCCGAAGTCGATCGCGCGCAGACGCATGATGAAGGTGCGGTGCGTGGCCAGGTAGACGAGCGGCTGCAGGCACGCGGGCGACGGCACCGCCGCGATGAGCTCGAACGAGATGTTCACATTCTCGCCCGGCATCTCCTCCGAGAACGCCATCTTCTTCAGGCGGTCCAGGTGCGGCACGAGGCCGAGGATGTCGGGGCGCGGCTCGTCGGTCGTGACCACGTACGCGGTGTAGAGCGCGGTCATCGCCTGCACCTGCAGGCCCTCCTGCAGCTGCGGCTTCTCGCCGACCTCGATCAGGAAGCCGACCGCCTCGGGTGCGCCGGTGAAGGCGATGCCCTCGAGCGTGGTCTTCGACAGCGGCAGGATGCCTTTCTTGCCCTGGTCGGCGTTCTTCAGGATCTCGGCACCGACCTGCACCATCTTGGCGCCCGCCTTGAGGCCGAGGGCACGGACGATCTTCTCGCCGGTGTTGTCGCCCATGCCCGCGCGCTCGTCGTAGAAGCCGCCCGCGGTCAGCCAGTCGAGCAGGTAGTTGTCGATCTCGTCACGCTGCGCGCCCTCGGCGAAGGTGCGCAGCTCGAAGAGGCCGTCCTTGGCGCGCAGCTGCTTGCCCACCGGCGCCTGGTCGGCCTCGACGATCTTGGCCACACTCCACAGCCGCGGCGTGAGCTTGGCGAAGAGTGCGTTGCGCACCTCCGGGCTCATGTTGGCGACCAAGGGCTTCACCTCGTCGACGTGGCCGAGCGAGATGAGCGCCTCGGCCGCGTGGGCGCGGATGTCGATGTCGACGTCGGCGTCGGCGAGCGCGGCAGCGAGGCGCTTGGGGCCTTCCTCGGTGTTGCGCCACTTCTCGACGTTGTCGTGACTGGCCTTGCTGCAGGCGAAAAGCGTGGGCGCCATGCCACAGAGGACCAGGATCGCGCACATACCGAGCGCAGTCCCGCTCCCCCGCTGCCGCACCGTTCGTGTCGTCATGGAGTCCGTCTCCTCGCGGCCGGCTGCGGCCTTAACGTCGCGAAATTCTAGTGGTTCAAAGCGGCAAGCGTCAAGTTTGTCCGGAGCCCGGGCAACGATTACTGCGGAGGGAGGGTCAAGCGATCGGCGTCAGCGGACGCGAACGACCGCCCCTGCGGACGTCAGCTGCGGAACGTGAGCCGACGCGAACGTCAGCTGCCGACGGCTGCAGCCGCACGGCGCGCGAAGGCGGAGAAGCCCTTCTCCTTGGCCATGCGCTCCACGCGCGCGAGGCGAGCGCGGCCCGAGGCGGTCTGGCCCATGGCCAGCTCCTGCTCGCCCAGGGCGAGCGCGGCCTCGAGCTCGAAGCTGCCCATGCCCAGCTGGTGCCCGAGTACGACCAGCGCGGACAGCTTCTGACCGGCGTGCTTGCGGCTCTCCGGGTCGCCGATCGCACCCAGCAGACGCGCGTCGACGATGCCGACGCCGATGCGCACCGGCTGGCTCTCCGTCTGCGAGGCCCACACGAGCGCGGGATCGAGCACCGCGCGCGCCTCGGCCGGCTTGCCGGCGGCGAGCAGCGCGCCCGCTTGCACCGCGCGCGCCTCCGACTCGCAGTCCTTCATGGAGAAGCGTTGGAAGCGACGCGCCGCGTCCTCGGCGCGCTCGGCGGCCAGCACGTGCTGGCCCGCGGCGTCGTAGGTGCGCGCGACTTCGAGATCGAGGTAGGCGAGGAACACTGGCGATGGCTTCTCGCGGGTCAGCTTGCGCGCCTCGTCGAGCGCGGCCATGGCGCCCTCGGTGTCGCCGCGCGCACGCAGCAGCTCGGCGCGCGCGACCAGCGCGTCCGCGCGGCCGTACGCATCGACCGGGTTCTTCTTGGGGTCGTTGTCGCTCGGGTCGGCCGGCGGGCCGCCTTCGTCGCGCTCGGCCTCGGGCGCGTCGCGGGTGCCGAGCGCGCGCTCGGCGGCGCCGACATCGCCGCGCAGGATGGCGAGCCGCGCGACGTGCACCGCGGGATCGCTCCAGTGGCCCTTCTTCTTGCTGTCCTTGCCGGCCGGCTTGCGCGGCGGCATTTGCTCGAGCGTCGCCTCGGCCTCGTCGAGCCGGCCCTGCAGCGCGAGGATCCACGCCAGGTGCACCAGCGTCCGCGGCAGCCGCCGCTGGATGCCGACCTCGCGCACGACCTTCAAGGACGCGCGCACCAGCTTCTCCGCGGACTTGAGCTCGCCCGCGTGGCCGTCGAGCGTGGCCAGTACGTCGAGGCCGACCGCCTCGAGCTCGCGGTCGCCGAACTCGCGACCGACCTGGAGGATCGACTCGGCGGCGGCGCGCGCCAGGGCCGCCTCGCCCGAGTCGAGGTAGTGGAACGTGAGGTCCATGCGCGCGCCCGCAGCCATCAGCTTGGCGCCACGCGCCTCGGCACGCTTGACCGCGCGCTCGAGCGCCGGCCGCACGCTCGCCGGGTTGCCGGTCATGCTGGCGAGGCGCGCCTCGTACATGTCGATGCGCGGGTGCTGGTTGTCCGGCGCGGGTAGCTTGCGCAGCTGCGCCACGGTCGCGCGGAACTCCTTCTCCTTCTTCATGCTCGCCTGCTGCCCTGCCAGCTTCAGGCCGAACTCGATCTCGCCGGGGTAGAACTCCCAGAGCGTCTGGTAGGCCTCGAGCGCCTTCTCGTACTCGCCCTTGAGCGACCACACCGTGCCCTGGACCATGAGCCGCTCGCGGCGCGGCAGGTTCGACGACAGCGCGAACGCCTTCTCCGCGGCCGCCGCGCCCTTCTCCTCGTAGCCGACGCACCACAGCGCCTCGGCCAAAGACGCGTGCGCCAGGGCGAACTCGGGGTCGGCCTTGACCGCCTGCTCGAGCAGCACCTGCGCGTCGCGGCACTCGTCGCGGCGCAGCTTCACGAGGCCCTCGGCGTACGGCCGCGCCGCCGCCGAGCTGCGCGGCAGCACCGCGCGCGCGCCCTCGCTCTCGGCCTGGGACAACTCCTCGACGCCGACCGCCTCGCGCAGACGCCCGCCCGCCGACGCGACCAGCTCGATGAGCTCGTCCTGCCGGCCGTTCTCGGCCACCTGCGCGATGGTCTCGCCGGTCGAGGTGTCCTGCAGGCGCAGGTCGAGCCGCAACATGCCCTGATCGCCGCCCTGCGCGATGTACGAGCCGACCAGCACGTGGGTGGCGCAGACGTTCTCGCGGATGTTCGCGAGCGTGTCGCCGGCGTACGACTCGGCGTTGCCGAGCGACAGCTCGCGCTTCATGCGCGAGACGCTCTCGCCGGGCACGGTGCGCAGCTTCTCGCCGGCCGCCAGCTCGGTGGCCAGCATCTCGGAGAGCGCGGTCGAGATCCAGTCGACGCTGGCGTTGCCCGACAGGTTCTTGAAGCCGATCACCGCGACGGTGCGCTCGGCGCAGCTGTCGTTGTTCCACTGCCACATCTGGCCGAGCTGCTCGCCGGCGCGCGCCATCTTCTCGAGCGCGCGCGCACGGAGCTCCGCGGGGACGAACCTGAGGCGCGTGTCGCCCGGCGGCAGCGGCGGCAGCTGCGGGTTGCCCCATGCCGCGGCGTGGGCCTCGAACGGATCGATGGCCAGCGGCTCCTGCCCACCGCCGCGCGCCCAGAACGCCGCGCCGGCGCCGGCGCCGACCCCGCCCAGCACCAGCGCGAGCCCGAAGGCCAGGCCGCGCATGCGCGCGCGCCGGCCGGGCGCCGGGAGGGTCTCGAAGCGATCGG
>JBKJOI010000199.1:0-3110 GCA_046595695.1 Haliangiales bacterium
GCGACGTGCTCGTGCTGACCAAGCCGATCGGCACCGGCGTGATCTCGCAGGGCGTCAAGAAGGGCGTGGCGCACGCCGACGAGCTCGCCGGCGCGATCGCCGCCATGACGACGCTGAACCGCGCCGCGTCGGAGGCCATGATCGAGGCGGTGCCGAGCGCCGGCACCGACGTGACCGGGTTCGGGCTGATGGGGCATCTCTACGAGGTCGCGCGCGCCTCGGGCGTGCGCGCGCGCGTGCGCGCCCCGGCGGTGCCGCTCTTGCCCGGCGCGCGCCGGCTCGCCGAGGCGGGCGTGGTCTCGGGCGGTTCGAAGCGCAACGCCGCGCACTTCGGCCAGTGGATCCGCTGGGGCGCCGGCGTCGACGAGGTGACGCGCACGCTGCTGTGCGACGCGCAGACCTCGGGCGGCCTGCTGATCGCGCTGCCGCGCGAGCGGCTCGCGACCCTCGAGGCCGGCCTGCGCGCGCGCGGCACGATGGGTGCCGTGATCGGCGAGTGCGAGGCGCGTGACGGCGGCGACGAAGACGTCATCGTCGTCGAGTAGCGGCCGCGCGGCCGCGTTCGCCGCACCTACGTGGCGTTGACCTTGCGGATGAGCTTGCGCAGCGCGACGTTGGTCGCGTCCGGCTGCTCGAACGGCGCCATGTGCCCCGCGTCGGAGATCACCGCGAGCTGCGCGCCGCGGATCCCCTGCGCCATCGCGTGCGCCACCGGTGGCGGCGTCACCACGTCGTCGGCGCCGACCAGTACCAGCGTCGGCACGTTGATCTTGGTCAGCTCGGCGCGCGCGTCCTTGCGCTCGGCGAGGCCGCGCAGGCTCGCGGCCACGCCCGCCGGTGAGGCGCGCCGCATCATGAGCTCCAGCCGGTTGGTCAGGTCGGGCCGCTCGGCGATCGTGCGCGGCGCGAGCAGCCGCGGCAGCATGCCCTCGACCAAGAAGCCGGTGCCCTCGGTGTGCACGCGCTCGGCGTTCTCGAGGCGCACGCGCCGGGTGTCGGCGTCGTCGGCCTCGGCGCGGGTGTCGCAGAGCGCGAGCCCGAGCACGCGCGCGCGGTGCTTGCGCACCAGCGCGAACGCGACGTAGCCGCCCATCGATAGCCCACCCAGGATGAAGCGATCGAAGCCGAGCGCGTCGGCGGTCGCGATGACGTGGTCCACCATCGCGTCCATCGTGAAGGCGCGCGTGCCCTCGACCGCGGGCTCGCTGGCGCCGAATCCGGGCAAGTCGATCGCGACCACGCGCGCGTAGGCCGCGAGGCCGTCGATCTGCCCGCGCCACATGGAGCGATCGAGCGGGAAGCCGTGAACGAGCAGGAACGGTGGGCCGGCGTGGCCGCGGCCCTCGTAGGCGGTGTACGTCGCGTTGGCTGGCACGCGCCGACAGTAGTACAGACGGCGGTACAGAAGGAGGGCGGGCGCTCCGCCCGGGCGAGACGGGGCGAGCACGGAGCGACCGCCAGCGAGCCGAAGAAATCCCACTCACGGTGTCGCCGCGTTTACCAGTTTCCTCCCGGAAACCTTCGGCTTTGACAGATGCAGAGGCGAGTGAAAGAATCTCCGAGGAGAACGTATGGCCAAGCTGGTCGAAGGCTTCAAGGACGGGAAGCCAGAATTAGGACGGCGGACCTTCCTGGTGCCCGAGACGGTGGCAGAGGTGCTGGCGCTGCTGTACCACGAGCAGACCGGTATCGTTGGCGGCCTGCCCGTAGGTCCAGTCACCACAGATCCCGCTGGCCTTTATGGTATCCGCATGTATCCTGATCAGGATCCCGCCGTCCTGGAAGAAACCCGCAAGTACTTCGAGAAGCTCGCCGATCAGTTCCAGGGCGAAGTCCCGCAAGCCTGATCATCCTGCCTCCGCTCCGTTCGTATCTGCTTCGAGTCCTCACGATCAAAACGCAAGCTTCTGAAATCATGTTATTCACGCACGCGATGGGTGTGCCTTGGCGCGCGCGCGTGCTGTACGGGCTGAGCCTCGCCGCAAGCGCGTGCGGCGCCTCGGGCGGCGGCCGTGTGGCGCCTCCCGCCGCCTGCGCGAAGGACGTCGACTGCAAGGGCGATCGGCTCTGCGTGCGCGGCTCGTGCGAGACGCCCGGCGGCGACGCGGGACCGACGCTGGCGGCCGGGCCGGACGCCGCGCCCGCGCGGCCGGTGTGGCCGGTGCCTTTCGCCATGGGCCGGGGCGACGCGCAGCACACCGGCAGGCTGCCGGCGGCGGTCGCTGCCAGGGAGCCCACGCTAGTCTGGGACGCCGCGCTCGGTGGCGTGATCGCGGCCGGCATGACCGTCGGTCCCGACGGCACGCTGTACGTCGCGTCGCACGACGGCAAGCTGTACGCGCTCGCGCCCGACACCGGCGCGGTGCGCTGGAGCTTCGCCACCGGCGACCGGCTGTGGACGAGCCCCGCGGTGGCCTCCGACGGCACCGTCTACGTCGGCTCCGACGACGATCATCTGTATGCGGTGACCGCCGCCGGCCAGCTCAAGTGGAAGCTGCGCGCCGGCGACTGCGATCCGCCGGTCGGCTTCGGCCCCGAGGGCGTGCGCTGCGACGTCGACGGCGGCCCGACCCTGGGCCCCGACGGGACGATCTACTTCGGCGCCGACGGCGTCTACGCGGTCTGGCCGGACGGCGCGCTGCGCTGGAAGTACGCGACCGCGGCGCACACCGGCACCGCGCCGGCGGTGGCGGCCGACGGCACGGTGTTCGCGGGCGGCCAGGACGACACGCTGCACGCCATCTCGGCCGACGGCGGGGCGCGCTGGCAGTACCGGATCAAGGACGACATCGAGTCGTCGCCGGCGATCGGCGCCGACGGCACGATCTACTTCGGCGCCGACGACGGCAAGCTGCACGCGGTCAGCGCCGATGGACAGCCGAAGTGGTCGGTGGTCACGCAGGGACCGGTGCGATCGTCGCCGGCCATCGGCGCCGACGGTACGATCTACGTCGGCTCCTACGATCGCCACGTGTACGCCGTCCGACCCGACGGCCAGGTGGCCTGGCGCTTCGCCGCCGCCGATCGTGTTCATGCGTCACCGGCCGTCGGCCGTGATGGCGCTGTCCTGGCAGGTGCCCAGGATGATCATGTCTATGCGCTGGAGGCCG
>JBKJOI010000230.1:0-4670 GCA_046595695.1 Haliangiales bacterium
GCGAGCCCGACCGCCAGGCCCAACGTTATACCCATCTTGCCGAGCTTCCCCATTCGTCGCATCGAGTCCACCTCCGCGTGACCCTGGATGCGCGGCTCGTGCCGGAGCTCGACGCACTCATTTCACCGACTTGCGCCGGCGCTGCCAACGCCGGTTCGCCAACGCGTGTTGCTGACCGCCACCGCCCGTTGGCGTCGGGAAGGCGCGCGCGACTACCCCCCGCACAGGACGGGCCGCTTTACGCAATCGTGGTTGGGAAGGTCAGAGAACGTCGCCACGGTGGCGATGACACGGATCAGGGATCGAAGTAGGTGCCGCCCAGCGTCGTGCAGAACTCGGGCGTGATCGGATCCGAGTCGTCGTAGGTGTAGAGGTTGTTACAGGTCGCCCCCTGGCTCGAGCTGCAGGCCCCGTCGGCGCCCTCGCGCGGGCACGGTGCGTCGTTCACGACGGCGTCCTCCCGATCGGTGCACGCCGTCAGGATCGGATCCAAGGCCGTGTCGAAGATCTCGACGCAGGTCGCGCCGCTCGTGCACGAGCGCACCGCTGTGCTCTCGCAGTTGCCCGATGGCGCGGCGCCGGCGCCGCGGGCCGGGTCGTCGTCGTCGCCGCAGGCGCCCAGCGCCGCGGGCGTCGCCACCCCGAGCGTCGCCATGAAAAGCCACGTGCCCATCCGTTCACGAAGTCGCAACATCCCCACCTCCTCGTGAGAGGTTGTTGCAGCCTGCGTGCCCCGGCCGGAGCAAGTGCTCTCGCACGCTTGCGTGGGTTTCGCGGCGTGCATGCCAACCACGGCTGCTGACCGCGGCAACGGTGGTTGCCAGCTACCTGGGGTCAAGTAGCTGACGGAGATCGTGACGGCGTGCTGGAGGACCCCGAGATCGACGAGACCGTCCTCGTGTGCCGGCGACGCGGTTTCATCCTGTCGGGTCGCCGCGAGGCGATGCGGAACTCAGAAGTTCTGCATCACGTTGGTGATCGAGTAGCCGGACTGGTAGGTGAGCGCCGGGTCGGCATGACCACCTCGCTCCACCACGACGTAGTCGAGGTTGTCGTCGGCGTTGTTCAGGGTCACCTGCGACTTGATGATGTAGCTGCGACCGACCGGCAAGGTGCCGTCGGTGCACGTGACGCTGAACGGGACCGCAGAGGCATTGACGTAGAGCTTCTGATGATGGCTCTGCGTGTTGAGGGTCTTGGTCTGCGACACCTCGGTGGTCCGGCACACGGTGCTGCTGGTCGGGCTCTTCATGCGCTGGACGAGCAGCTTCGCGGTCACGTTGCAGCTGCCCTCGTCGGATTCGCAGGTCAGCTCGAGGTCGTCGACGACGTCGAGGGAGGTCGCCGACGGATCGGCGCTGAAGCGCCGCCCCTTCAGCACGTACTCGCTCGCGCCCAGATCCGTGGTCTCGCCACTCGGATACGACGCCGTCGCCGGGGCCAACCCCGGCCCGATGATGGTCACCGCGTTGCCGTTGTTGTCGATCGCGTTGCGGGCATCGAGCGTGGTCCCCCACGCCCAGCCACCCCGCTCCAGGTACGGATGGAGCCAGGTGTTCGATGCGCCCGCTTGATAGACCATGCACCCGCGAGCGGCGTTGCCACCGCCGCGGCCCTGGAGCGTGCAGGTGACCTCCGTCTGTCCTGGTGTCGGGTGATACAGGAGCGACGCGTAGAGCACCAGCCCGGGGGCACTCTGGTCGACGCTGTCGGTGCCCCGGTGGTTCTGCGTCGTCTGCACGCTGCTGCCCGGACACACGATCTTGACCGCATCGATGAGGTTCTGCTCGTGGGCACCGGTGTACGAGCGCAGCGCGGTCGTCTTGGCGAAGAGGTACAGGGTCTCGCCTTGCTCGGGCGCGATCGGCACGGTGACGGACGCGAGCACGCCCGACTCGTCGCCGCAGAACGTCCTACTCGTTTCGAGGTGGACGCCGTAGGCGGAGCCCGCGATTTCCTCCGGTTCGTCCTCGACCATGCAGCCAGAGAGCGAAGCCAGCGCGAGCGCCATCGACCAGTGCTTTGACTTGAACATGGCCGAGACCTGAGCAAGGATCGGGCCACGCCGAACCCTGCGGAGTCCCACGGCAGCGGCTGGCGATCCGACAAACTGCCTAGGCATGATGGCTAGGCAGCACCGGCCATCTGGCGTGACGTTCGGAGGGCTCGGCGCGCAGCCCGCGCTCGAGCACGCGGCGGAGGCCGCGCGGCGCGCGGCTGCGCGCGGATGGCGGGACGATCACCTGGGCGCGTGCACGGCGCGCGAGCTCGGCGGGGTCGTGTCCACCGAATGGGTGGGTGCCGAAGAGGGCAAGCCAGAGCGCGACGCAGAAGCTGTACTGATCCGTGCGGTGGTCAGTGGACGCGCCGATGTGCTGCTCGGGCGACATGTACGCCGCGCAGGCCCGCCTCACCGGGCGCCGGGTCGGCCGCGAGCACGTCCCGCGCGAGCCCGAAATCGGCGACCCGCACGCGGCCATCGTCACCGCCGAGCAACGATGCGACGGACCAGACGGGACATACGGCGGCGGCTCCTGGGTTCGAAGCAGCCACCCCAACGCAGGTTCCGTGCCGGCGGCGCACCCCCCGCCGAAACGAGGAAATTCTGCCGTTTGCGACGCCGGAGGGGTGGCGCTCACACTCGCCGGCGGCTGGAGTCGTCGGGTGCAGACAAGCTCCAGCACATGGAGTTTGCAAGCTCGTATCTCTGCGGCTGGGGGCGATCAGCTCGGGTCGACCTGCGCGATCGCCGGGCCAAGCACCTCGCGCAGCCTGCGCATCGAGTTCTGCGTTGGCTGGCCGTCGCCGCAGTCGCGCGCCTTGTGCTCGCCACAGCGCGCGTCCTTATTTTGGAAGGTCTTCTTGCCGCAGCCCGTGAGGTAGCTCATCGGGTCCTTGCACAGGTACTCGTGATCGAGGCCGTAGGCGTGCGCGATCTCCATGGCCGCGGTCTCGCACATGGGCCGCACGCGGTTGCCGAGCGCGTCGGCGAACACGAGGACCACGGGGTCCTCGATCACGATGCCCGCGGCGTAGGGCGCCAGGCCCGTGGTGCGCGACGAGTAGCCGAGCAGCGACGGCTTGCCCCCGATGGCGACCAGCACGTAGCCTGGCTCGCTCGGCTCCACGTCGGTGACCACGACGTCAAAGCGCGCGTACTGCGCCTGCACGCAGGCGACCAGCTGCGTCCAGGTCTTGTCGGTGCCGCGGAACTTCGGCACCGACGCCTGGGTCAGGTGGTTCTTGGACAGCGCGACCACGCTGGACAGGCGCGCGGCCGAGTCGTCGGCGCCGCCACGGAGGGTCACGCCGCCGCGGACGAGCCAGATGGTCCTGGGCACCCGCGGCGCGTCGTCGAAGGGCAGGCTGATGAAGTCGTCGACCGCCTCGGCGATGGCTTCGGGCGTTCTCCACTCGCCGGTGCCCACCTTGCGATAGAGGACCAGCGCGAAGGCGACCGCACCGGCACACACGAGCGCGCCCAGCACCAGCACCACGCTTCTCGACATGCTCGCGCTTTCCCCCGGAACTGATGGTACCAGCAGATGCGCGCTCACACGCCCGCGCGGGGTAAGCGGCTTGGCGCGGTTGCGCCATTCGCAGATGTTCGACTCATCCCGACGCGCGGACGCATCCTACAGCGCACGATGACGATGACGATCCCGACCCTGACCCTGACCGCACTGCTTGGCACCAGCTTGCTCATGACCTCGGTGGCGTGTTCGAGCGACCCCGCATCGGGGGACGACGACGCGGCCGACGCGGCCCCGGCGGCCCCCGACGCCGCGACCGCCAGCGACGACCCGACGTTTCCCCCGGTGCCGACCGGAGACACCGTCGATCGTGTCGAGGTCGGGCAGTACGTGGGCACCTGGTACGAGATCGCGAGCATCCCACAGGGCTTCCAGCGCGACTGCACGGGCACCACGGCGACCTACGCCGTCGTCGATGCCGCCACCATCAGCGTCGTCAACCGCTGCTACAACGTGACCCTCGACGGCGAGCTGTTCGAGATAGAGGGCACCGCGACGGTCGTCGATGCCGCCAGCAACGCCCGGCTCGAGGTCGATTTCGGCTTCGCCAAGGCGCCGTACTGGATCGTCGACCTCGCGGTTGCCAGCGGCACCGACGCCTACCCATGGGCGGTGGTCTCGAACCCCGAGCGTTCGTCGCTGTGGGTGCTCAGCCGGACGCCGCAGATGGACGAGGCGCGCTACCAGGCGCTCGTCGCGCGCCTCGCAGCGCGCGGGTTCGGCCCCGAACGCCTGGTGAAGACGCTGCAGCCGTCGCCCCAGTAAACCGCCGCGCCACGCCGGACCGGGGCGAACGTAAGCTTCGCTCGGCCCGGGCAACGCGACGGGCGCGGTGACAGGTTCGTATAATCTATATTATGTAAACTAGGTCGGCGGCAGCAGTGACCGCCGCGAAGTCGCCGAGCAGCGCCTTGTCGTAGGCACCCTCGGCGTCCCCTTCGATCGCCTGGAGCGCGGCAGGCACATCGCGCGCTGTCGCCTCGGGGCCCCGGTCGCGCCGCACGCCGCGACCAGCGGGATAATGTTCGAAGGCCAGCGCATCACTCGCTGTCCTCGCCGTCGTCCTATCCGTCCTTCTTCTTGGCCTTCTTCTTCTCCGTCTCCACCGCCACCACCTCGACGCAGACAGCGGCGAGG
>JBKJOI010000250.1:0-2765 GCA_046595695.1 Haliangiales bacterium
CGGCGCTGCTGAGCGCGAGCGAGACATCGCCGCAAAGGCGGCCTGCTCGTCGAGCAGCTGGCGCTCGCCGATCGCGCACAGCGGCAGGTAGCGGCGATGCCCTCGAGCACGAGGTGCTGCAGGAGCTCGAGCGCGAGGAAGAACCCGACACCGGAAGTATCCACGGTCGCGGCCGGATACTACCTACTTGGACCACCAAAGAAAGTACGCTTCGGCGCCAGCGTGCGGATGATGCCGGCGGGAGCTCGGCGGGACGTCATCCAGAAACGTCATGCAGCCCGGATCGCCCCGCTCGAGCCTGCCGGGAAACCCGAGCGGCGTTCAGAATGAAGCCTCTCCCGGCTGACACTCCGGCTAAGCTGCGCCGGTTCCCATGACCGCCGCACCCTCGCCCGCCGATCTCGAGCTCGGCTTCTACGACCGCTTCCTCATCTCCCGCGGGATCGAACCCTATCCGGTCCAGGAGCAGGCGTTCGACCACATCTTCAAGGGTCGCAGCGTGCTGGTGACCGTGCCGACCGGCACCGGCAAGACGCTGATGGCCAAGGCCGGCCTCTACAAGGCGCTCGCGCTGGGCGAGACCGCCGTGTACACGACGCCGCTGCGCGCGCTCACCGAGGAGAAATACCGCGAGCTGTGCGAGGACTTCGGCGCCGACAAGGTCGGCTTCGCGACCGGTGACTACAAGGTCAACCCCGACGCGCCCATCCAAGTCGTGGTCGCCGAGATCCTGTGGAACCGCGTCTACGGCGACCGGGTGACCCGGCCCGCCGACGTCGTGGTCATGGACGAGGGCCACTACTTCAACGATCCCGAGCGCGGCTACGTGTGGGAGCAGTCGATCATCGGGCTCGACCCGCGCTCGCAGCTCATCATCCTCTCCGCCACCGTGGGACATCCCGAGCAGTTCTGCGCCTGGGTCTACGAGACGCGCCGCATCGATATGGAGCTCGTGAAGTCCTACGAGCGCAAGGTGCCGCTCTACCACGAGTTCCGCGAGAAGTACCTGATCGAGGTCGTGAAGGAGCTGCACGCGGCAGGCGACACGCCGTGCATCATCTTCACCTTCTCGCGCGACATGTGCTTCGAGCGGGCCCGCCTGATCAAGAGCTGCCCGCGCTTCACCACCGACGAGGAGCGAGAGAAGATCGCGGCGCTCGTCGACCCCGTGCTGCTCGATCGTGGCGTCGGCAAGGAGCTGCGCGGCCTGCTGCTGCACGGCATCGGCATCCACCACGCCGGCATCCTGCCCCGCTACAAGCAGCTCGTGGAGAAGCTCACCCTCGAGCGGCTCTGCAAGTTCGTGGTCTCCACCGAGACCATCGCGGCGGGCCTCAACCTGCCCGCCAAGCGGGTGATGTTCCCGTCGCTGAAGAAGGCCATCAAGGGCCAGCCGCGGCTGCTCACGTCGGCCGAGTACCACCAGATGGCGGGGCGCGCCGGAAGGCCGCAGTTCGACCACGAGGGCATCGCGATCACGCTCGCGCCCGAGGAGGTCGTGCAGGAGGCGCGCAAGGAGATCAAGGACGCGCAAAAGGGTCGCTACTCGTTCGACGAGGCGAAGATCTGGCGCGCGGTGTACTCGAAGGCCGCGGGCGACGCGCGCAAGAACAACGACGTCACGTGGGATCAGGTGGCCTACCAGAAGCTCGTGGAGGGCGCACCGGCGCCGCTGGCGAGCCGGACGAAGGTCACCGCGGACATGCTGCTGGCGATCGGGCTGCCGGATCTGGCGACCGCGGCGTCGGTGGGCGCGGGGCCCGGCGCGGGCGCGGGCGCTGCGGAGGTTGCGCACGCGGAGGTAGCGGACGCGGCGGGTGCAGCGGTTGCGGGCGGCGCAGGCGGCGCTCCGGGCGGCGCTCCGGTTCTCCCGCCGGTGGCGGCGGTGCTCGTGGCCGAGCCGGCGCGGAAGCTGCCGGCGCACCTCGATCTCAACATCCGCACCGTGATCGCGCACCTGCTGCTGCCCGAGTTCGAGCGGCGCCAGCAGCTGGTGACGCTCGCGTCGGTGACCGAGAACCTGCAGGCGCTCGGCGTCCTCGACGCGCACGGCAAGCAGGTCAAGGGCGACATGATCCGCAAGCTGCGCGGCGTCGACGGCCCGTACGTGTACTTCGCGCTGATGGCGCGCGACATGGACTACGCGCTGGCGCGTGCGCTGTGCGAGTACCTCGTCGACCACGACGTCATCTGGAAGATGCTCAACCGGAAGGACGACGACAAGAAGCGCGAGTGGATGCGCAACCGGCTGCGCGAGCGGCGCCGCGAGGAGCCGCAGGTCTCGTGGGACGACGTCGAGGCCGACTACGAGAAGGCGTTCCCGCGTGAGCTGACGGTGGTCGAGCAGATCCACGCCGAGTTCCTGGCGCTCCTGCCGCACCAGGAGCTGCACAGCGGCAAGCGCGCCAAGGCGATCTGGGCGCAGATGGAGGACGAGGACCTCGGCTTCCTCGAGTTCATCGAGAAGCACGACCTCGCCTACGAGGAAGGCAATCTGTTCTCCTACCTGGCGCGGGTCATGCGCGTCGCGCACATGCTGGCCGAGGTCACCGGCATCGGCGAGTTCGCCACCGTCGAGCAGGGCGTGCGCACGCGGCTCGCGGTGATCGACGACCGCGTCATGGACCCGACATGGTAAGAGGACGCCGATGACGCAGCCGGCGAAGGCACCCTCGACCGTTTGGTACGCGACCACGCCCAGGCGGGTCTTCGCGATCCTGCTCTCGGCGGTCCTGCCTGGCACCGGACAGGCCATGCTCGGCCGG
>JBKJOI010000942.1:0-3501 GCA_046595695.1 Haliangiales bacterium
ATCGGCGGGCGGCTACCGCCGATCGCGACACCGGCGCCAGGAGACCGAGCTCTTCATAGAGGTGGATGGCGCGAACGGTCTTCTGGACCGCCTTGGCCAGCTCGCCTACCTTCAGAAGTGGGCTCTCCTTGTTCATGGCGGTCGTCATGGGTGCGCTCGCGTGCTGCCGGTCACGCTTCCAACCTAACCCTTACGTGAACGTTAGGGTGTAATTACTTGAGTTGTTAACCCTTACGTAAGGGTATGTCAAGGGATACCATCGCGAGCGTGACTCTGCGGACCTGGGTACTCATCGTCGCCGCTGGCGCGGCTTGTGGCGGGGGTATCGCGGCGGTGGCGGAGGCTGACGCGGGCGCCGCGGATCCGTCTGACGCGCCGCGTAAAGCCGAGGCCACAGTTGGCGCACCGGCGAAGCCCGCCAAGCCCGCCAAGGGCCCGAGCGACGACGTGACGCTCGCCGCGGTCGGCGACCTGCTCTTCGGCCGCTACGCCGAGGACAAGACCTACATGCCGGTCGACCGCAGCGACGCCGTCTTCGCCGACGTGGCGCCGATCATCCGCGCGGCCGACGTCGCGTTCTGCAACGTCGAGTCCCCGGTCGTGCCCGAGCCCAAGTCGTTCGGCGTGTACAAGCGCATGAGCTTTCGCGCCGAGCCGGCCAAGATGAAGCTCGTCGCCGACGCCGGCTTCGACGTGGTGTCGCTGGCCAACAACCACATGTTCAACATGAAGGCGGCTTCGATCGCGCCCACGGTGGTCAACGTCGCGGCGGCCGGGCTGCGGCCAGGCGGCGCGGGCAAGACCGCCGCCGACGCGATGCGCCCGGTCGTCGTCGAGGTCCACGGCGTGCGGCTCGCGTTCCTCATGTTCACGGTCTGGAACAACACCGGCAAGTCGGGCTTCACCAAGGACGGCTCGGTGGCCTTCTTCGAGCACGAGGCCAAGGCCGAGAAGACCGCTGTCGACGAGGTACGCGCGGCTCGGCGCTACCTGGACGCCGACTTCGTGATCGTCTCGATCCACTGGGGCCTCGAGTACATCCCGCACCCGCACTCCGGCCAGGAGCGCTTCGCCGCCGCGGTCATGAAGGCGGGCGCGGACCTGGTGCTCGGCCACCACCCGCACGTCGTGCAGGACGTGCGCTGGAAGCGTGGCGCGGCCGTGGTCTTCTCGATGGGTAACTTCCTCTTCGACAACCCGACCCTGGATCGCCGCGAGTCGCTCATCTTCCTGGCCACGCTGCGGCCGGGGCCGATCCGCCACGTCGCCAACGTGGAGCTCGAGCCGGTCATGATCGACAAGAAGACGCGCGCGCCCATGCTGGCGCGCGGCAAGGAAGGCGCACGCTGGCGCAAGCGCCTGGCCACGCTGGTCGGCCCGGGCATCACGATCCGGCCCGAGGCAGCGGGGGCGGCGGGGGCGAGCGACGCGAAGTAGCCGACGACGATTGCGAGCTACCCCGCGACCTCGACCGCCTCGCGCTCGCGGATGACCGTCACCTTGATCTGACCCGGGAAGGTCATCTGGGCGCTGATCATTGCCGCGATCTCGGAGGACAGCTCGATGGCGCGCAGGTCGTTCACCTGGTCGGGCTTCACGTAGACGCGCACCTCGCGGCCGCCCTGCACGGCGAACGCACGCTCGACGCCGCGGAAGCTGCCGCCGATGCGCTCGAGGTCCTCGAGCTTGGTCGAGTGCGACTCGGTCTGCTCGCGGCGCGCGCCCGGGCGGGCGCCCGACATGGCGTCGGCCGCGGCGACCAGGTAGGCGTAGACGCTGTTGGGCGGCTCGTCGGCGTGGTGCGAGCCGATCGCGTTGGCGACGACCTCGGACTCGCCCAGGCGGCGTGCGTAGTCGGCGCCGATGACCGCGTGGGAGCCCTCGATCTGGTGCGTCAGCGACTTGCCGATGTCGTGCATCAGCGTGGCGCGGCGCATCAGCTTCACGTCGAGGCCCAGCTCGGCCGCCATCATGCCGCCCAGGTACGAGGCCTCCATGGCGTGCTTCCACTGGTTCTGCGTGTAGGACGTGCGGTAGTTGAGGCGACCGACCAGCGACACGATCTCGGGGTGGGCCTTGGGGATCTCGAGCTCGGAGAAGGCGCGCTTGCCGAGATCCATGATCTCGCGCTCGAGGTTCTGTCCGAGCTGCTGGACCCACTTGACCGGGTCCTTCTCGGCCTCGCGCGGCGCGGTGCCCTTGATGAGCTTGCCGAGCGCGCGGCGGACGACCTCGCGTGCGACGCCGTCGCCCGAGTCGAGGCGCAGCTTCTCGCCGCTCTCGTGCATCTCGAGCTTGCAGCCCGAGCCTTCCTCGAGCGCGCGCATGATCGCGTTGTCGTCTTTTTGCAGGAACTCGGCCATGCCCGGCGGGATGGGCACGTTGGACAGCAGGCGCTCGGTCAGGAAGTGCGCGTGGTAGCGCTGCACCGCGATGCCCATGACGCGCTTGGCCTGGCGGCCCCACTCGGGATCGGCGGTGTTCTGATCGAGCGCGCGCACGCGCTGCGCGGCCTCGGCGCGGACCTCTTCGATCCAGGCCTCGGCCATCTGCTCGCGCACCGTCTCGGCGGTCGCGCCGGCGGCGCGCTCGAGCGCGGACAGGCACTCCTGCTCGGCGGCAGTGATGTCCTTCTGCTTGTTGCGGGCGCGATCGGTGATCGACTGGATCTCGCCCTCGCGCGCGCGCACCGCGTCGACCACGGCCTTGGCGGCGGTGGCGTCGGTCTCGACCGACTCGACGCGCGCGACCAGGCGCTGCTCGCGCCGCGTGATCGAGTCGAGGCGCGGCGACAGATCCTTCTCCTGCGCGCCGCGCAGCTCGAGCGCCTGCTCGCGCGCGTCGGTCTCCGCGGCGAGCCTCACCGCCTGCGCGTCGAGCTCGGCGGTCTTGCGCAGGGCGGCAGCCTCGACGTGAGCGGCAGCCAGCCGGGCGCGGGCGTCTGCCGCCGCACGGCGTCGCATGCCGGCCGCGACCGCCACCGCGGCGACCGCCAAGCAGGCCGCAAGCACGACAAATTCCATAACCGGCATCATGCCTTGCGTGACGTCTCGCGGCAAGGACGAGGGTCGACAACGAACGAACCGCGAGCACGTCCAGCCGGCATCCAATGAGTCGCCATGAGCATTGCCGCACGGACCGACCGAGAGGATGGCTACCGTCGCCTGCTGCGCGACATCCACCGCTTCCCCGTGCTCGACCGCGAGACCGAGCACGCGCTCGCGCTGCGCTGGCGGCACGACGGCGACCGCGCCGCCGCCGACGCCCTGGTGTGCTCGAGCCTGCGCTACGTCGTGAAGCTGGCCGGGCAGTACCGCGGCTACGGCCTGCGCTCCTCTGACCTCGTCGAGGAGGGCATGGTCGGCCTGCTCGAGGCGGTGCGGCGCTTCGAGCCCGAGCGCAACCTTCGCTTCATGACCTACGCCAACTACTGGATCCGCGCCTACATGCTGGCGTTCGTGCTCAAGCAGTGGAGCATCGTGGGCATCGGCACCGGCCCGC
>JBKJOI010000949.1:0-7367 GCA_046595695.1 Haliangiales bacterium
GGTCGTGCATGCGGACCAGCGCCAGCTCGAGACTGCCGCGCGCCTCGTCGGCGCGGTCGAGCGCCAGGACGCGCTCGCCGACCTCGGTGCGCGCGTTCACCACCTGGTCGATCGCGGTGCCGAAACCGTCGATCGAGGCGGTGATGGCGGGGACGTCGTTGGCAGCCAGCGCCGCCGCGAGCGCGTCGAGCGTGGCGAAGACGTCCACCCCCGAGCTGGCCGTGAGCACGTCGCCGGGCACGTTGGCGACGACCCGCTCGCCGCCCTCGCCGACCTCGAGCTCGCGGCGCACGGTGTCGCCGACGTAGGCTCCGGTGGAAGTGAAGGGCGCGATCGAGCTGCTGGTGCCGGCGAGCAGGTACTCGCCGTCGGGACCGGTCGCGTTGGCGGCCGCCAGCGCGGTGGCGCGGAGGCCGTTGACCTCGGCGACGGCGTTGGCGCGTGCGGCGGCGTCGTAGGTGCCGTTGGCGAGCTGGGTGGCCAGCTCCTTGGCGCGCGAGAGCACGCCGACGATGCTGTCGAGCACGCGGTCGGTCTCGAGCAGATTGTCTCGGCCGCGGCCGATGGCGTCGCCGCGCGCGTCGTTCATCTCGGCGCGCGCGCGCGCCCGTGCCCCGGCGGTCCAGGCGGCCAGGTCGTCAGAGGGCTTGTTCACGCGTACTCCCGAGCCGAGCGCTTCGCCGGCGTCGGCCACGCGTTCGCGCTGCTTGGAGATGGCCTCGCCGGACAGCTCCATCATGCGGGTTTCGGTGATGCGCATTGGATCTCCTACAGGTTCTGGATGAGGTTCTGGAGCATCTGATCGACGGTGCCGACGAAGCGCACCGCGGCCTCCGAGGCGCGCTGGAACTGCGCGAGCCGGGAGATCTCCTCGTCGAGGCTGACGCCGGAGAGCGAGTCGCGCAGCGAGGCGAGCACGTCGGCGCGCGAGCTCTCGAACTCGTGCGTGGCGACCGCGTCGCTGGTCTCTTGACCCACGGTGCCGAGCACGTGCAGGGCCTCGTCGATGGCGGTGCGTGTGCCGCCGCCGGCGATCTTCAGATCGCGGAGGTCGAGCAGCGCGAGCGCGCCCTGGTTGTCGCCGGGCGGCGCGCCCGGGGCGGCAGCGGCGAACAGGCGCGGGTCGGCGTCGACGCCGGGGTCGACCGCGAACGCGGCCGCCGCGCCCGTGACCGTGGCCGAGGGCACGAACAGATCGTGGCCGGTCGAGCCATCGAGCGCGGCGTTCGACCGGTGGACGGTGTTCATCCGGGCGGCGAAGTCGGCGGCCAGCTGATCGAGATCGTCGGCGGCCCGCTTGGCCACGCCGTCGCGGAACGCGACCTCGCCGGCCAGCTTGCCGCCGTCGAGTCGGGTGGTCACATCGTCGACGTGGGTGCCGTCGACGACCTGGATGCGCGAGCGGCCGGCGTCGGTCGCGTCGGGCACCGCGCGCACCTGGGCGGCGCGATCGCCGTCGACGAGCACGACGCCGCCGGCGACGACGAAGCGCATCTTGCCGTCGTTGTCGATGCGCGCCTTGCCGCCGGTCAGCTGGGAGAGCTGCTTGGCGGCGAGGTCGCGCTTGTCGGCGAGCACCGGATCGGGGGCAATGGTGAGCGCGCGGTTGGCGCCCGCGATGGTGGCGGCGAGTTGCGTGGCTACCTTGGCGAAGTCCTTGACGCGCCCGTCGGAGTCGGCGCGCGCGTTCGAGATGGCTGCGGCCGAGGAGCGGAAGGCGCCGGCGAGCTGGCGCGCCCCTCCCACGGCGGCGCCGCGCAGCGACTGGTCGGTCGGCGCGGCGGCGATCTTGGAGACGCCGCCGAAGAGCGCCGCGATCGCCTGCGCGATGTCGATCTTGTCGGAGGACGCGAGCGAGATCTCGAGGTCACCGAGCGCGGTCGCCATGCTTCCGGAACGGCCGAGCGCGCCCATCGACTGGCGTTCGCGCCCCGACAGCATCTCGCTCTCGAAGCGCTGTGGACCGTTTGCCTGCACGCCGCCCACGAGGGGCACGCCCAGCAGGGACTCCATGTCGATACGTTCCCGGGAGTAGCCCTCGGTGTTGACGTTCGCGGTGTTGCGTCCCGAAACGGCCACACCGGCGTTCTGGGCCGAGATGGCACCAGCGCCGAGGCCGAGCAGCCCTAATAGCCCGCTCATTTGGACATACTCCTTCTCCTCCTCAGATGCGTTTCGCTCCCACGGTGCGCACGCGCTGAGTCACGCGCGCCCGAGAATCATAGGCTCCTGAAGTCGCGGGCCGGAGGCCCCTGGCACTTGCGATCGAATCGATGGCGTCCTCGAGCAGCGCGCGGTTGGCCTCGGCCGAGGCCAGCAGACGCACGGTCTGACGACGTAGTTGCTTGCGGATGAGCTCCTGCTCCGGGCTGGTCGAGCGCGCCACGATGGACGTGCCTGGGGCCGGAGTGAGCAAGAGCGCCAGTTGCTCGGCGAGCTCTTGCTTGTGGCTGGTGAGGGCCTCGACGCCCGCGCTGTCGAGCTTGCAGATCGCCGCGCGCTCGCGCCGCAGGACGTCGTCGAGCTCGGCCATCAGCCGCATCAAGCGCTCGGTCTCGTCTGCGTCTTCGGCGAGCACCTAGCTCACGCCTTCGTCCGGTCGATCTCGTCCGCGATGATGCTCTCGGCGAGCTTCTCGTGGTCGACCTTGTACGTGCCGCGATCGAGCGCCTCCTTGAGCGCGCCCAGCCGGGCGTTGTGCGCGACCGCGTCACGCTGGCCGCCCGCCACGATCTCCTGCGCACGCGCGGAGACCACGACAGGAGCCGCGCCGGGCACGGCCGCCGCGGTGGCGGCGGCGGCACCTGCAGGCGTGGCAGCCGGCTTGGCGGCGTCTTCGGCGCGCTGTGCTACTTCGGGGGTCTTTGTGCCGTTGATACGCATGTTCTGCCTCGGAGCATGGTTCGGCCGTGGTTACGGAGACTTTAGCCCCGAAATTTCGTTAGCAGGATCAACGGGTTGGCCGTCGCGGCGGACCTCGAAGTGCAGATGAGGGCCGGTGACGCGACCGGTGGAGCCGACCTGACCGACCACATCGCCGGGCTGGACCAGGTCGCCGGCCTTCACCGAGAAGCCCGCCAGATGGGCGTAGCGGCTCTCGAGCCCGCCGCCGTGATCGATGACCACCATGTTGCCGTAGCCGGAGCTGCTCTCGGCGCGCACGACGCGACCGCCACCGGCGGCGCGCACCGCGGCGCCCGCGGGCGCGCCGAGGTCGAGGCCGGTGTGGAAGTCGCTCGAGCCGTCGATGGGATCGGGGCGGCGGCCGAACGGCGAGGTGCGCCGCGCGTCGACGGGCAGGACCGAGAGCGTGCCGGGCGTCTGCGCGTACGCGCCGGCGAGCGCGCGCATGCGGAACGGCTGCTCGGCCGCGGGCATGCCGGCGAGCGCGGGCGGACCCGCGGACGCGAGCGCGACGCCGGGGTTCTCGCCGCCCATCTGCGCCTCGATCTCGGCGGCCAGGCCGGCGCCACCGCCGGCGGCCATCGCGTCGGCGAGCGCGCCCTGGAACATCTCCTGGAAGGTGCTCGCGGCGAAGCCGCCGTTCAGCAGCCCGCCCTCGGGGCTGACCTCGGCGAGCACCTGCCGCCACAGATACGCCTCCATCTGCTCCGCGGCGACGGCGCGCGGATCCTCGACGGGCTTGGCGGCGATGGGCGGCAGCGCGCTCACAGGATGATGATCTCGGCGCGCAGCGCGCCCGCGGCCTTGAGCGCCATGAAGATGGCGACCAGATCGCGCGGCTTGACGCCGATGGCGTTGAGCGCCGCGGCGACGTCGCCGACGGTGGCGGCGCCCGCGATCATCTCGAGCTTGCCCTCGCCCTCCTCGACGGCGATGTCCGAGCCGGGCGTGACCACGGTGCTGCCGCCGGCGAGGACGCCTGGCTGCGAGACGTCGGTGCGCTCGGCGACCTTCACGGTCAGGCCGCCGTGCGCGATCGCGGCCGGCCCGAGCGTGACGCCCACCCCGACCACGACGGTGCCGGTGCGCTCGTCGATCACCACGCGCGCGCCCACGTCGGGCTGGCTCTCGATGGCCTCGAGCTGCGCGACCAGGTTCACGGTCTTGCCCTTCCAGTCGGCGCCGATGGTGACCACGACCGCGCCCGGGTCGCGCACGATCGCGGTGCCCGGGCCCAGCTTGGCGTCGATGGCCTCGGCGATGCGCGCCGCGGTGGTGAAGTCGGGCTGGCGCAGCACGAGCACGATCTTGCCCTTCGGCATGATCGTGGGCGCCTCGCGCTCGACGCGCGCGCCGCCGGGGATGCGCCCGACGGTGGCGTGGTTCTTCTTCTGCGACGAGCCCGAGGCCGAGTCGACCGCGAAGCCGCCCAGCGAGAGCGAGCCCTGCGCGAGCGCGTAGACCGCCATGTCGGCGCCCTTGAGCGGGGTCAGCACGAGCACGCCGCCTTGCAGGCTCTTGGAGGTGCCGATCGACGACACCGTGATGTCGAGGGCGGTGCCCGGGCGCGCGAACGGCGGCAGGCTGGCGGTCACGACCACCGCGGCCACGTTCTTGGCCTTGAGCTCGGCCGGGTCGATGGCCACGCCCAGGTGCTTGATGAGCTGCGCGAGCAGCTTGCGGGTGGGCGCCGAGCTGGCGTCGTCGCCGGTGCCCTGAAGACCCACGACCAGGCCGTAGCCGACCAGCGCGTTGTCGCGCACGCCCTCGACGTCGACCAGATCCTTCAGCCGGTCGGCACGCGCGGCGCGCGGCGCGCCCATGGAGAGGCAGCAGGCCAGCGCGGCGGCGAACGAGAGCTTGGTGACAAACGACGAACGCATGGAACCTCCTAGAACGGCCAGATGGCGGAGAGTGCGCGTGACAACCAGCCGGGACGCTGCTGATCGGACACGTCGCCGCGGCCGGTGTACTCGATCTCGGCGTCGGCCACGCGCGACGACAGCACGCTGTCGTCGGCGCGGATGTCGGCGGGGCGGACGATGCCGCTCAGATACAGGTGGTGCTCCTCGGCGCCGACCATGATGACCTTGGTGCCCTCGACGTAGAAGTCGCCGTTGGGCAGCACCTTGCGGATGCGCACGGCCAGGGACGCGTTCAGCTTGCCGCCGCGCTTGACCTGGCCCTGGCCGTCGAACGACGACTCGCTCTCGGTGCCGAACAGCGCGCCCGGGTCGAGGCCCGGGTACTTGGCCTGCACCTGCTCGAGGATGCCGAAGCTGGCGGGCACGCCGTACTTGCTCTTGCCCGAGCGCGACAGCTTGCTGGTCGCGTCGCGCGAGGCGTTCTCACTCTCGTCGATGCGCACGAGCAGGATGTCGCCGACGCGGCCCGCGCGGTCGTCCTCGAAGAGGCCGCGCTGCCCGGACGCGTAGAGGCTGCCGGCCCGCGGCTTGGTGGCCTTGCCGTACTCACCGGCCTCGAAGCGGCGGTGCTTGGGCCGGTAGGGGGCAATATGCGACACGCAGCCGGCCAGGCTGCAGGCAATCAGCAGCAGGGCGGTGCGCGCGAGGATCTGGTGTGGGCTCATGTTCACTCCCCCTCCATGACGAAGGTGTTGCCGTCGACGAGGCGGCCGCGCACGAGGCGCTGGCCATTGGTCAGGCGCGCCTGGGTCAGCTCGCCCGGGCGCGCCGACTGCTCGAGCGTGCCGGGCGCCGCCACCGAGACCGCGCCGCGGCGCACGACCACGCGGATGGCGGTGCCGCGCGCGACCGGCGCGGGACGCTCGATGGTCTGGCAGGCGACCAGGTCGCCCGCGGCGACCGCGCGCCTGGCGCGCGCGCCGACCAGCGCGGAGGCGGGGAGGTCACAGGCCTGCGCGGCCGCCACCGGGCGCTGCTCGCGCGTGACCTGGCCGCCGTCCAGGCGATCGCCGACGGCGAGGTCCTGACGAGCCACCAGCACCGGGCGCAGCTGGCCGAGCTCGATGCGCGCCCAGCCCTGGCGCACCTTCTTGCCGTGGGTCACGGCGACCCTGAAGCTCACGCGGCCGGCGCGCAGGCCGCCGCGCAGCTCGACCGTGACGTCGCCACGGGCGGCAACCAGGGCGGCGGGCACGTCCACGTCGACGATCGCGAGGCCGGCGGGCAGGCCGGCGCGCACCTGCGCGGCGACCTCGGCCTCGACGCCGCGCGCGGCCTCGGCGGGCGTCGCGTGCGCGCGCCCGCCGAAGAGCGCGACGACCGCCGCCGCGGTGGCGACGACCGTGGCGAGCAGGATGGGCTTCCAGCCGCGGGTCATCGCAGGTTCGCCGTCTGCTGCAGCATCTCGTCGGCGGCCTTGATGACGCGCGAGTTGACCTCGTAGGCTCGCTGGCCGGAGATGAGGTCGATCATCTCCTCGACGACCTTGACGTTGGACAGCTCGAGCGTGCCCTGCGACAGCGAGCCGGCGCCGTCCTGACCGGGCACCGACAGGATCGCGGTGCCCGAGGCGGCGGTCTCGACCAGGAGATTCCGGCCCGTCGTGGCCATGCCCGCCGGGTTCGCGAAGGTCGCGACCTGGATCTGGCCGACCTCGACCGCCTCGGTCTCGCCGGGCAGGATCACCGTGACCAGGCCGTCGGCGCCGATGGTGACGTTCTGCGCGTCGGGCGGGATGGTGATGTCGGTGGCCAGCGGGTAGCCGTTCGAGTTGACCAGCCGGCCGTCGACGTCCAGCTTGAAGGCGCCGTCGCGGGTGTACGCGGTCTGGCCCGAGGGCAGGGCGATCGGGTACATGCCGTTGCCCTCGATGGCGACGTCGAGCGCGTTGCCGGTCTGCTGCAGCGAGCCGATGTCGTGCATGCGCTGGACCGCGACGGTGCGCACGCCCATGCCGATCTGCACGCCGTTGGGCGAGCGGGTGCCCTGACCAGTGGTCGCGCCGGGCGCGCGCTCGGTCTGGTACATGAGGTCCTCGAACTCGGCGCGGCTGCGCTTGAAGCCGTTCGTCGAGACGTTGGCGATGTTGTTGGCGGTGACGTCGAGGCGCGTCTGCTGCGCCTCCATACCCGTTGCAGCGGTAGACAGTGCGCGGATCATTTGCGACCTCCGATGTCACGAGCGGTGCGCTCGTCGATCTGTTTGTAGGACTCGACCATGCGGTGCAGCGCCTCGTAGACGCGCGAGATCTTCACGAGATCGATGACGCCGCGGACGACGTCGAAGTTGGCGCTCTCGAGCGTGCCGGACAGGAGCTCGGGCGGCTCGCCGCCGCGCAGCGGCTGCGCGTTGGCGAGGAACAGGTTCTGGCCCTCGCGCGCGAGCGCGCCGGGGGCGAACTGCACGACGTCGATCTGGCCCACGATGTCGCCGTCGGCCACCAGCGAGCCGTCGCCTTCGATGTGGAGCTCGGCGCCGCCGGGCGGCACGCTCAGGCCGCCGCCGCCGCTCGCGCCCACCTTGAGCCCGGCCGAGGTG
>JBKJOI010000449.1:0-16062 GCA_046595695.1 Haliangiales bacterium
CTGTCACCCTCGGCCGTGCAGCCCGGGATTGCGTGCGGTGCGACGCCCACGTCAGACGAGACCACGCCGATGTGCACGCTGGGGAACCCACTCAGCGATCCGGCGAGCTCGCCCAGAAACGCCGGGAAGCCGGCGACGAGCGCCGCCTGCGCCCCCGCGCTGCCGTTCGAGTTGTCGACCACGAACAGGACGTCCACCTTGGGCGGTCCGCTCGGGAACGGCGCGCTCTCCGCCTGCGCCGTTGCCGCCGCGCCTGCCACCGCCACCGCTGCCACCAGGCTCGCCAGCTTCGAGGACATGGCGGCCATGGTACGCCCGTCGCGCCTCCGCCGCTGTGCAGCGGGTCACGGTCCGCCGGGTACCTCTAAATCAACCCCAGCAGCGGACACAGCAGCCTCAACCCCGCGACGAGCACGACGAACCCGATGACGTCGAACAGGATCCCCGCGCCCGCCATCTGCCGGATGCTCACCTGCCCGGTCCCGTACGCCATCGCGTTCGGCGCGGTCGAGATCGGCAGCATGAAGCCGAACGACGCCCCCAGCGTGGCCCCCAGCGCGGGCGGAATGATCGGCACGCCCGCGCCCTCGGCCAGCGAGATCGCGAGCGGCACGATCAGCGTCGCCGTCGCGGTGTTGCTCGTCAGCTCCGACAGCGCGATGGCGACGAACGTGACCAGCGCGGTGATCGCCCACAGCGAGTGCGCACCCGTCATCTCCACGAGCGCCACGCCCCAGCGCGTGGTCAGCCCGGTCTTCCCGGCCAGGTCGCCGAGCAGGATGCCGCCCCCGAACAGCAAGATGGTGCCCCAGTCGATCCGCGTGGCTTCCGCCCACGTCAGCGCGGCGCGCTCGCCGAGCGGCCACAGGAACAGGATCGCCGCGGCGCACAGGGCCACGACCTCCTCGGACAGGTGCGTGCCCAGCCAGCGCGACGCCGGGCTGCCCGGCCAGGCGATCTCGACCAGGCCGGGCACCAGCCAGCCGACCACCGCCACGCCGAAGGCGACCGAGGCAGCGATCTCGCCACGCGACCACGGCCGCACGCGCGTCTCGGGCATCAGCGAGTCGGGCAGCGGCTGACCGATGCGCAGGCGGAAGCGGAAGGCCAGCACGGCCCACATCGCCACCAGCATGATGAGGCCGAGCGGCAGCCCGACCGACATCCAGCGCAGGAAGCCGATGTGCACGTGCGCGCTCTCGAGCTGCTGGATGCCGATCAGGTTGGGCGGCGTGCCCACCGGCGTGCCGATGCCGCCCATCGATGCGCCGTAGGCGATCGCGAGCACCAGGGCCGCGGCGTAGCGACGGTTGCCCGCGCCCGCTGCGACCGAGAGCGCGATCGGCAGGGTCACCGCGGTCGCCGCGGCGTTCGACATCCACAGGGACAGTGCGAACGCGGTGGCAGACAGCGCGATCATCATGGACAGCTGGCCGCGCGCGCGCCGGGCCATGGCGCGCGCGAGCCGGGCGCCCAGGCCGTGCACCTTCATCGCCTCGGCGATGAAGAAGGAGCCGACGAACAGGAACAGGAGCGGCGTGCCGAAGGCGGCGAAGGCCTGCTTGGCGGGCGCGACATCGAAGAGCACGACCGCCGCCGCCGCGATCAGCGCGGTGACCGCGACCGGCATGGCCTCACCGATCCACCAGATCGCCGCGAAGGCCATGATGCCGGCCAGGCGCTGCGCGGCGTCGCCCTCGCCGGCCAGGCCGACCGCGAGGCCGACCGGCGGGCCGAGCCAGAGCCCGAGGCGCTGGCGCCACTTCTCGAAGCGCGCCTCGCCCTCGGAGATGCGTTCTTCGTGGACCGGCTCGCTCATAGGGCGCCGGCACCTTATCATCTACCCGTGGCGGAGCGACCCGACCTGGACTACGCATTGCCCGTGCTGGCGCGCGAGCTCAGCGGGCGCACCATCCGCGCGGTGCGCGTGAAGAAGCCGATCGTGCTGCGCGTCGCGCTGCCGGGCGCGCCCGAGGAGCTGCTCGTGGGCCAGCAGTTCGCGGGCGTGCAGCGGCGCGCGCACTTCGCGCACTTCTCGTTCGCGCCGGCCGCGAAGAGGAAGGCGGCCCCTGTGCCAATCGACGTGGTGGTCGCGCCGATGCTGGCCGGGCGCTTCCTCATCGCCGCCACGAAGGACAAGTCGCCCGGCGACCTGGCGGTCGCCCTCGAGCTCGACGACGGCCGCGAGCTGCGTTACCGCGACGACGTGCAGATGGGCAAGGTCTACATCATCCCGCGCGGCGGCTTCGAGCACGTGGCCGGCTGGGAGCGCCTCGGTGTCGACGTGCTCGACGCGAAGAAGTTCACCCACACCGTCTTCCGCGCGGCCGCGCGCAAGCGCCGCGACCAGGCCAAGGTCTTCCTGATGGACAAGGCCGCCCTCGACGCCTTCGGCAACGCCTACGCCGACGAGGCGCTGTGGGAGGCCAAGGTCCACCCCAAGGCGGCCGTGCGCACGCTATCCGACCACGAGCTGGATCGCCTACACGACGCGATGGTCACCGTGCTCGCCGGCGCGGCCGCCGAGATCGCGCGCCGCCAGCCCCCGCTCGACGAGAAGCTGCGCGACTTCCTCAAGGTGCGCAACCGCCACGGCGCCGAGTGCCCGCGCTGCGGCGACAAGATCCGCAAGGCCGGCGTGCACGGCCACGACGCCTTCTTCTGCCCGACCTGCCAGGTGCTGCCCGGCAGCGGCGGCCTGGGCGCGAAGAGCGTGGTCGACTGGCGCAAGACCAAGGCGCGCGACCCGGCATGAGCAGCGGCGGGCGGAGCGGCGGGGGCGGCCTACGCCGGCTCGTCCGCGGGCCACGTCGTGAGACCTACGTCGGCTCGTCCGCGGGCCACTTGTGGATCGTGTGGTCGCGCTCGTGCAGCCGCGCGTAGCGCAGGCGGCCCTCGCGCGTGAGCTGCTCGAAGACCTCGAAGTAGCGCCGCTCGAGCGCGTCACGATCGATGAACTGCTCGAAGCCGCCCGGCCGGCTGCCCGAGCGGCCCCAGAAGAGATCGCCGACCGGCGGGCTCAGCCAGGCCGCCCAGCGGCCGAGCAGCGGGGTCTTCCAGGACTCCGCCTTGCTGGAGCCGAGCAGGCGCGCGCCCGGCGTGCGGCCCGCCTCGCCCGTGGGCCCCGCCGGCAGGAACGCGCACAGCACGCCGTCCGTGTCGTCGACGTAGAGCCGGGCGCACGACCCGCACTGGTACATCGTCCGGGTGTACGAGCCGAGCGCGCGATGGAAGTGCCGCTTGAACAGCTCGAGCGCCACCGGGTCACCCGCGCTCGCCGATAGCTGATCCGCGAGGCGCTCGACGTCGTCGGTGAAGTCCTCGTGATCCTGATCGGCGATGAAGTGCGCCTTGTCGGGCAGCATGTCCGATTGGTCGAAGATGGTGCCCCCGCACACGCAGCCGATCTTCATGGCCCATCGTGCCACGGCCGCCGGGCTCGTGTGCTAGCGTCCGGCCGCTTGCGCTTCCCCGTCGTGCTCAGCTACATCGCGTGCGCCTTGATCTGGGGCACCACGTTCTTCGCCATCCGCGCGTGCATCGGGGACGGCGGGTACCCGACCTACCTCGCCGCGGCGATCCGCTTCGTGATCGCGGCCGCGATCCTGGGCGCCATCGTGCTGGTCGGCTGGGCGCGGCCCGCGCCGCGCGGCGCGCGGGCGTGGGCGTGGCTGATCTGCGCCGGGCTGATCAACTTCGTCGGCTACGCGCTCGTGTACCGCGCCGAGGAGCAGATCACCGGCGGCCTCGCCTGCGTGATCTACGGCACCGCGCCGCTCATGATGGCGGTGATGGCCGCGGCCACCGGCACCGAGAAGGTCGCGCGCGCCGCGGTCGCCGGCGCGCTGGTGTCGCTGGCCGGCATCGCGCTCATCTACTGGGATCGGCTGGACAAGGGCTCGGCGTCGCAGGCGACGGGCGTGCTCCTGATGCTGGGCGCGGTGCTCATGTCGACCACGTACAACATCATCTTCAAGCGCCACGCCGCCGGGCAGCACCCGATGGCCACGAACGCGGTGTTCCTGGGCACGACCGCGCTCGCGATGAGCGTGTTCACGCTGATCGTGGAGCGCCAGCCGATCCCCTGGCCGCCCCCGGTGGTGCCGACGCTGGCGGTGCTGTACCTCGCGATCGTCGGCTCGGTGGTCGCGTTCGCGTCGTACTTCTACCTGCTGCAGCGGGTCCGACTGATGACGCTCTCGACGCTGGTGCTGGTGCAGCCGGTCATCGCGCTCGTCGTCGACTCGCTGTGGGAGGCGCAGCAGATCACGCCCCTGGCCTACCTCGGCGCCGGCATCACGCTCGGCGGCGTGGGCGTTAACCTTGCGTTCGGCGGGCCCCGGAAAGGGTAAGCTCGGGCCGTGAGCGAGACGCAGATCGGCTGCGACACCTTCAGCGTCGACTTCGATTTCGAGAAAAAGGTGGAGCGCGTGATCCCGCTCACCGAGGTGCGCGCGGCCATGGAGGCCGGTCGCTTCTGCTGGATCGACGTCGATGTGAACGACGTGGTGCTGGCGCGCAGCGTGCTGAGCGGCCTCGGCCTGGTCGCCGAGGAGATCCTCGAGGCCGCGCTCACCCACGAGCCGGCAACCCAGCTCGGCCGCTACGACGACTACCTGCACCTGGTCGTGACCGGCTGCCGCCTGCAGGGCCACCACTTCGACCTCGAGCGCGTCGACGTCGTCATCGGCGAGCGCTTCATGCTCACGCTGCACAAGGGCGGCACGCACTTTCTGACCGTCATCAAGAAGCAGTACAAGCAGGACTTCTACCGCTTCGCCAAGAGCCCGAGCTTCCTGGTCTACGAGCTGTGGGATCACCTGATCGAGAACTACCTCGCGGTGCAGAAGCAGTTCGAGGAGCGCGTCAGCGATCTGCAGCAGGCGCTCATGAAGGACGTCGACGACGCGGTGTTCGCGCGCATCTCCGAGCTGGGCGCCGATCTCTTGCACTTCCGCAAGGTGGTGCTGCCGGCGCGCTCGGTGCTGACCGAGCTGTCGACGCGCAAGTCGCTGTTCATCAGCGAGGCGACCCAGCCGTTCCTGGGCAACATGGTCGGCACGCTCGAGCGCGTGCTCGGCGATCTGCTGGTCGATCGGGACATCCTGTCCGAGTCGCTCAACCTGTACATGTCGATCGTCGGTCACAAGACCAACCGGGTGATGAACCGGCTGACCGTCGTCAGCGTGATCTTCCTGCCGCTCACCTTCCTGTGCGGCGTCTACGGCATGAACTTCGAGATCTTGCCCGAGACCAAGTGGGAGCACGGCTACGCCTTCTTCTGGAGCGTCGCCGGCCTCATCGTGATCGGGCTCCTCTGGTTCATGCGAAGGAACAAGCTCCTATGAGCGATCAGAAAGATCTCGCCCTGGCGCTGCGGCGCGCCGAGTTCACGCCCGGTGCGCGTCATGTGCCCGGGCTCCTGGTCATGCTCGCCGGCAACGACGAGGACCTGCTGGTGCTCGCCGAGCGCGCGCTCGCCAAGGCGGGGCCGAAAGGCCTGGCCGCGGCCAAGCACGGCCTCGCCGACGCCTCCGCGGCGGCGCCGCTGCGCGTGCGCCTGGCGCGCGTGCTGGCGCGCGTCGGCAAGGACGCCGGCGACGAGGCGCGCGCGGCGCTGCTCGCGCAGGCCGACGATCCCGAGCCACGCGTGCGGCGGGCGGTCGCGATCGCCGTGGGCAAGCTCGGCGACGGCGGCGACGCGGGTGACTTCCTGGCCTCGCGGCTCGAGGACGAGCGCGACGCCAGCGTGCGCCGCGCGCTGGTCGAGGCGCTGGGCAAGCTGGGCGGGGCCCGCGCCACCGCGGCGCTCGCCACGCTCGAGCCGGGCGACGACGCCGAGCTGGCGCGCCTGCTCGGCAAGGCGCGCCTCATGATCGCGCGCGGCGCCGACACGCCCGGGGTCGAGGGCGCCGCCGGCGCTGCGCCGGTCGCGACCGTGGACCTCTCGCGCGCGGCCGCTGGCGAATATGTGGTCTGGCTGCACTGCCGGCCGGGCATGGCCGAGCTGCTCGTCGACGAGCTGCGCGGGCTCAAGGAGCTGCGCGGCGTGCGCGTGCGCGCGGCCGATCGCGTCGAGGCGACCCTGCGCGGCGCGCCCGCGGCGCTGTTCGCGGCGCGGCTGTGGGACGAGCTCGGCTTCGTGCTCGGCGACGAGCTCGCGGGCGGAGATCCCGAGGAGCAGGCGCGCGTGCTGGTGGATGTGCTGTGCGGGCCCGCGACGCGCACCGTGTTCGCGACCTGGACGCAGGGCCCATGGCGCTTCCGCCTCGACTGGGCCGGCGGCGGCCCGCGCCGCGCGCTGACCTGGAAGGTCGCGGCCGATGTCGCGGCGCGCTCGCCCGAGCTCATCAACGCGCCCCGGCAAGCGCCCTGGGAGGTCCGCTGCCTCGTCGGTGCTGGCGGCGGCGGGAGCGGCGGCGGCGAGGACGAGGACGACGGCGGGGGCGGGCCGATCTCGATCGAGCTGGTGCCGCAGCGCTGGGAGGACCCGCGCTTCAAGTACCGCCTCGGCGACGTGCCGGCGGCCTCGCACCCGACGATCGCCGCGGCGCTGGCGCGTGTCGGCGGCGCCAACGAGCGCGACGTCGTGTGGGACCCGTTCGTCGGCTCGGGCGCCGAGCTGGTCGAGCGCGCCTTCCTGGGCCCGTACGCGGTGCTCTACGGCACCGACATCGATGCGAAGGCCGTCGACATCGCCGAGAAGAACCTGGCCGCGGCCGACGTGCGCGCCATGCTCGTCGTCGCCGACGCCTGCGCCTGGACGCCGCCGCGCGCGCCCACGCTCATCCTCACCAACCCGCCGATGGGCCGGCGCGTGCACCGTGGCGACGTCGGCCCGTTCCTCGAGCGCTTCATCGTCCACGCCGCCAAGGTCCTCGCGCCGGGCGGCCGCCTGGTGTGGGCCTCGCCGCTGCCTGCGCGCACCGCCGAGGTCGCGCAAAAGGCCGGCCTGCGCGTCGAGCCGATCTGCGGCTTCGACATGGGCGGCTTCTCGGCGCAGATCCAGCGCTTCACCGCGCCCAAACGCTAGGGCGGCCACCGCGACGCGCGCATGGTCGAGTGGGTCTACCTCGAGAGCAAGAGGGAGCCGATCGCGAAAGGCACGCCTCAGCGCCGGGAGTCTTCTTGCTGCGGCACGCCTCCTTCATATTTGTTGCTCACGGCAACAAACATGTCGATGGACTTCGGATAGTGCGGCGAGCCTTGGACCTCGGCGACGCGTGCGCCGGGCGACGCGCCTCGGCGCGCCGCTGCGCCAGGCGGCTGGAGGCGTCGCGACGAAGCTTCGACGTCTTTTCTGATGCGTGACCTTGACGTTTCGAACGAGCTTCTGCTATTTAGGTTCGGAGACCGAACAAATAGCCCCAAGGTCCGGTCCTGGAGGTTTGCCATGCGTGCCGAGCATCGACTCGAGTCTCTGGCTGCTCTGGTAGCTTCGTCGGCGCTGGTGCTCGTGGCCTGCGCGCCCGAGAACAACGCCATCGATGGCGACGGCGGCCTCGCCGCCGACGCCAACCCCAACTCGAACTTCATCGATGGCTCCTTCCTCGACGGAGGCAGCGGCAACGGCGACTGCGCCGCCTTGCATGCCACGGTGCGCGACTTCAAGGTTTCGCATCCGGACTTCGAGCATTTCGCCACGAACTTCGTCGCGACTGGCCTCGTGCAGCCGCTCCTCGACGGCAACAGCAAGCCGGTCTATGCGCCCGCCGGCGCGACGGCGTGCACGAGCGGACCGGCCGCATTCGCGCAGTGGTACCACGACGTTCCCAACGTGAACCAGGCGCTGCCCGTGACCATCATGCTCACCGAGGTTTCACCGGGCCGGTACGTCTACGACAACGCCGCCTTCTTCCCCATCGATGGGCAAGGCTTCGGCAACGAGGGCTCCAACCACAATTTCTCCTTCTCCACCGAGATCCACACCCGCTTCAAGTACACCGGTGGTCAGGTCTTCACCTTCCGCGGCGACGACGACGTGTGGATGTTCATCAACGGTCACCTCGCCATCGATCTCGGCGGCATACACGATGCCGCCACGGCCATGGTGGACCTGGACGCGCGGGCGGCCGAGTTCGGGCTCGTGGTCGGGAACTACTACCCGATGGATATCTTCCACGCTGAGCGCCACGAGATCGCTTCGACGTTTCGCATCGAGACCACGATCGACTGCTTCATCGTGCCCTAGCCGTCGGAGATGGGAGGGCGAAGATGGAAGTCAGCGAAACCGGTCCTATCTATACTCGGTGCGTGTGGATCCTCGCGGCCCTCTTGCTCATGGCCTGCGGATCGACGCCGTCGGTCGATGCTGACGGGTGCGATGGGGGATGCCCCGTGCCGGTCGATGCAAGTGTGTTCGATTCGTCGAGCGCCGATTCCGGAAGCGATCCATTTCCGGCCACGGTCCTGCCGACGAGCGAGGGTACCCTGCTCAGATTGGCGTTCCAGAGCACCGTATTCGAGGTCGATCGCGACCACGCCGGTCGCATCGTCACCTTCAGCCGGGGCGGAGTGAACGTCCTGGTCTCGAGCGGCACGTACTTCGGCTCGGTCTTCTGGCCTTCGCCGCAGAGCGCGTGGCCGGGCGGGTGGCCGCCACCTCCGGAGTTCGACACGGCGCAGTACAACGGAGGCATCGAAGGCAACGCGATCGTGCTCCACGGCATCGCGGCGTCGAGCGACTTCAAGAGGCTGCGGGCGACCAAGCGCTTCACGGCCAATGCCGAGCACCAAGTGATCACCATCGAGTACACCTTGCACAACGATGGAGCGAGCACGGCCATGGTCGCCCCTTGGGAGATCACCCGGGTCCATCCGGGCGGTCTCACGTTCTTCCCGGACAGTGGCGCATCGTTGACGGCCTTCAACTATCCTGCGATCCCGTTCACCAGCGCAGAGAGCGCGCGCTGGTTCGAGTACCGAGCTGCAGCGATCACGGCCAGTAGCAAGTCCGGCGCCGATGCGACCGAGGGCTGGGCTGCGCACGTCGACTGCCACTCCACGCTGGAGCGCACCTGCAGTGGACCCAGCCTGGTGCTCATCAAGTCCTTCTCCGACGTCGCCCCCGCGGACTTCGCGCCGGGCGAAGCCGAGGTCGAGCTCTACGCCGATGGCGCGCATGGCTACGTGGAGCTCGAAGACCAGGGCTCGTACGCCGCGATCCCCGCCGGAGGCGAGCGAACCTGGATCATGCACTGGTATCTGCGCGAGCTTCCGTCGCTCACCACGCTGAACGGAAATCCGGAGCTGCTCGACTTCGTGCGCAGCCAGCTCTGATTACCTTCTGGTCTCGACGATCAGCCGCTCGAAGGCCTCGCCGACCGAGCGCGCCAGTTAGTCCCCGGGTCCCTTCCGCGGCTCAGTCGTCGTGCCCGGGGCCGGACTCCTCGCAGCAGGTGATCACGCGCACCTGATCCGAGAAGGACGGCACGTCCATCTGGACGTGGATCGCCTGGCCAGCCTGGATGATCTGGTAGCGATCGTTGGGCTGGAAGGCTTCCAGGCCGCTATTCAGCTCCGCGCCAGGCATCGGGTAGATGACCCCGGGCCGGCGGAGGAAGTCCGAATCATCGAGGAGGGACGAGCTGCTGATCACGCCGAGGATCTGCGCGTCGAAGCGCGCCTTGCCGTCGAGGACGACCGCTGCGTTCACGGGATCCATGTGGAGCAGGTGCGAGCTGATCTTCGTTCCGGCGCCGATCATGCTCTGGCCGGTGTGAAGGTCGGCCGGGAGCGTCCGGCACTGCTTCTCGTCGAAGGCGATGATCCGCACGTTGCTCTCGGTCTGGTCGAGCCTCACGTCGGCGGGCACGAACAGCACGGCGTCCGGTGCCACAGCCACGATGGTGGCGAGGGCGGAGGTCGATCCGGCGACCAGGGCTGCGGTCGCAAAAACTGCCTGCAGGGACTTTCTCTTCATGGCGCATCCTCTCTTTCGTTGAGGTGACGCCTGGAGCCCGATTGCACCGATCGCGCCGACGCCGCGCACGCCACGAGGGCCGCGGAATCACAGCGGAAGCGTCGGAAGCGCTACCCGGCGCGCGTGCCGCGTCAGCAGCGCGCGCCGCGTCGGCATGCCGAATCGGCCAGGCGCGCCGGGCGCGCCGAGCTACGAGCGCGCCGGGCGCGCCGAGCTACGAACGCGCGGCGGGCAGCAGCTTCGCGATGGTCGCGCGCAGCTCGTCGAGCGTGGGCACCGGACGCTCGTTGCGCTTGAAGCGCTCGACCAGCCTCCCGGCACCGTCGAAGACGAACACCGAGGGGATCTTCGGCACGCCGCCCAGCGACTTGAGCAGCGCCTTGTCGGCGCGCACGACCGGCAACCAGGGCGCGCTCTCCGCGACGTAGGCGCGCAGCGTGGCCTCGTCGCTGGCCTGCTCCCACTCCTCGTAGGCGTTGATGCCGATCACGTGCACACGCGGCTCGCCGGCGCGCAGCTCGGCGAGCACGGCGAGCTCCTTGCGGCAGTGGCCGCACCAGGACGCGAAGACCACGAAGATCGTCGGCTCGCCCGCCGCGAAGTACTTCGCCGCCGGCGCACCGTCCAGATCCTGGCCCGCTTGCACGCGCGTGAACGCCGGGTGCGGCGCCGCTCGCGGAGCGTCCGCGCCGAGCGTGTGGCAGCCGGCGAGCGCGCCGAGCGCCCCAAGAGCAACGAGCGTCACGAGCGTCACGAGCGCGCTGACGCTCCTCATGGTTTGAACAGCCACCGTTCCTCGGCCTTCTCGAGCACCTCGGCCGTGGTCCACGGCAGGGTGAAGTACTCGTTTGTCCGCCAGAAGCGGTCCACCAAATCGCGAAAATGTATACTCCGCGGCGAAAGCACCTGGCCGCCCGGCAGCGCGAAGCGCGAGACCGGCGCCTTGCCCGGCTCGATCTCGACCAGGTGGCGCATCGACGGCCCGTGGTCGTAGGTGAAGTCGAAGTCGCGCACGCCCGGGCTCGAGGCGTCGACGCTGTGGACGTCGCCGTGGCGCGGGAAGCCGCCCGGGAACGTCATGTCCGTGGACGGCGGCACGTCGAGCTCGGCCGAGGGCGCGAGCGAGCCGAGCGTGAGCCGGTGCAGCTTGCCCCAGCGCCAGTCGTCCATGTCGCGGGTATCGAACAGGGCCGCCGTGGCCAGCTGGTTCACCGCGGCGTCGAGCGCGAGCAGGATCTGCAGCGTGCAGCTCTCGACCGCCGCCGTGTCCAGGTCGTCGCAGAGGAGCGCCTCGCCGGTCGCGACGGCGAGCCCGGTGCGCAGCCGCTCGGGGTGCACGAGCACCTTGTAGGCCGCGGTCACCGTGTTGTCCTCGTCGGGGCCCTCGCCCATGAGCGCGAGCTCGTCGCCGAACGCGGCGTCGTAGAAGAGCACCTGCCAGACGTTGAAGATCGACGTCGCGCTCGAGTCGACCAGCTCGGCCGCGCTCGGCGTGCCCTCGATCGCGGCGGGCGTCTCGAAGCTCCAGGCGGCGAGCCGATCGCGCGCGGCCAGCAGGCGCGCCCGCTGCCCGGGCGACAGCGCCGTGACAAGCGCCGCCAGCTCGGGGTGCGTGCCCGGCGTCGCGATCTCGGCCTCGAGCTTGGCCACCGCGGCGACGATCGGATCGCGGAAGAGCGCGCCCACGTTGGAGTGCGCATCCGCCTGCACCGTGGCCAGGTCGTCGAGGGTGAGCGGCGCGCCGCCCGCGATGAAGGCCTCGAGCCGGCGCGTGATGCGCCCTTCGCGCAACCCGGGGCCGTACGGGCCGCCGGCGTAGAGTGGCGTGCCGTCGACGAGCGGACCGTTCAGCAGATCGCCGTCGAAGCTCTCGCCGGTGAGGTCCTGGTTGGCGGTCGCCAGGTAGCCCTTGGCCGGGTTGAGCGCGTGCGGAATGTAGCGGGCGTCGAGCTCACCGGTCCACTCGCACGAGCCACCTGAGGGCAGCACGAAGAACGGCGCGACGCCGGCCGGCGCGGTCAGCGCGTTGAACTCGTAGCAGCCGGCGCTGCGGCGCGGGATGATCGACGTGCTGGTCCAGCCGAAGTTGCCCTGGTCGTCGGCCAGCACCCAGCTCTGCGCCCCGTGCTGGTAGGCGTCGAGCGCGTCGAAGCCCGCCTGCACGTCGGTGGCGCGCGCCAGCGCGTAGATCGCGCGCAGCTCGCGCGTGGGCCGGTAGCCGGTGTAGCGCACCGAGATCGCCTGGCCGGCGCCCGCGCGCGGCACCAGCCGGTGGTTCGCGATCGTCGGGATGATCGGCCCGTGGTGCGGCACCACCTCGTAGGTCGCGGTGAACGAGTCGGTGATGGTGCCCAGCGCGCCGACGTTGATGGTCTCGTCGAAGCTGCTCAGCGCGACCTCGCTGCCCTCGAACCGCACGCAGTCGCCGCCACCGCTCTGGCAGGGCGCGATGTCCTCGAGGTAGAAGTCGGTCACGTCGTGGTTGGCAGTGGTCGCGCCCCAGGCCACGTGCGCGTTGTGGCCGAGCACCACGCCGGGCACGCCGGCCAGGCTCACGCCGGTGATGTCGGCGCCGCCCGCGACGGTGATGTGGATGGCGTGGAAGATGGGCGGGCTCGACAGCGTGAGGTGCGGATCGTTGGCAAGCAACGCCTTGCCGCCCGCCAGCGTGGGCCCCACGACCCAGTTGTTCGAGCCGTCCTCGGGACGGTTGAAGGTGTAGCCGAACGTCGCCACCGGCGCGAGCGTGCGCCGCGCATCGTCGAGGAGCTGCATGGGCACGTGCGGACGCGCCGCGCCCGGACCGGCCGCGGCGCCCGGCTTGGCGCGCGTGCCGCTGTCGGCGCCGACGTTGGGGAAGCCGTCGATCGTGGCCACCTCGTCGATGGGCCGGAAGTCGTACAGGTCGAAGAACGCGCCCGCGCGCGCCAGGCGCTGCGGGCTGGCGGCCTGGTCGAACGCCGCGACCGACGCTTGCAGCGCGTGGGTCAGCTGCAGCTCCTGCTCGGAGTACGAGAGCGACCAGGTCTGCAGGAGCCCGATCGCCACCGAGTCGGCGGGTGTCCACACGTCGATGCGCTCGGGGTCGAGGAACACCGCGACCGCCGGGTCGAGCGCGAACTCGCCGGCCTTCAGCTGATCGATGTAAAAGTTCACCCCGTCGGCGAAGCGCACGATGTACGCGACCGCCGCGACATCGACCGGATCGGTCGACTGCGACATCGCGGTGAGCTGCGCCTCGGCGCGCGCGCCGATCTGGTGCATGCGCATGGCCAGATCGCCGTCGATCTGCTCGGGCGCGAGCGCGCCGAACAGCTCGGCGACCGTGCCGCGCGCGCGATGGCGCAGCAGATCGAGCTGCAGCAGCCGATCGCTCGCGACCACGTAGCCGTTGGCGAAGGCGGCGTCGGGCTCGCTCTGCGCGTGGATGTGCGGGATGCCGTACTCGTCGCGCACGATGTCGACCGGCGCGCCGAGCCCGGGCGCGCGCAGCGTGCGCGTCGGGTCGAGCGAGGCGTACGGCGACGGCGGCCCGTCGTCGTCGCCGCACGCGGCGAGCGCGGCGCCCGCGGCACCCACGAGCAGGAGCGTCGAAACGCTCAGGAGGACCGGAGCTCGGCCTTGGCGCGGCATGGCCGCCAGACTAGCGCTAACGCTTGGCGACGGGTATCACGAGCTTCTCGGCGGTGTGCGTGTGCGAGAACTTGCACACCTTCACGTCGACCAGGCCGGCCTTCTTGCCCGCCTCCAGCACGTCGCGCTCGGTGATGGTGGTGACGCCCTTGGGCCGCACTACCCAGATGCCGCCGTCCGCCACCAGGCTCTCCTTGATCTTGGCCAGCTTGGGCAGGTCGCTCTTCTTGTCGGTGCCGAAGAAGATGAGGTTCGACTCGGGCTTGAGCTTGCCGAACGTCAGGTCGCTCGCGCGCGCCTCGAGCTCCGAGCGAAACTGCGGATCGTCGACTCCCATGACGCTCACGCGCGACTCCGGCGTGACGCCCAGCTTGTCGATGCGCGTGGGCGGGTTCTTGATCTTCTCGGCCCAGCGCGCCGCGTACTTGGCGCCCAGCTCGAGCACGATGTGCACGTTGATGCCGTCGATGATGAGCCGGTCGCCGACGGCGATGACCTTCTCGACGCTCTCGAACGGGATGCGGTAGCGGAAGTCCTTCTTGTCGCCGCGGAAGACCAGCTCGGAGGTCTCGAGCTGCGCGCGACCCTCCATGGAGCGATCGCCGACGGTGGCGCGGCAGCGGAGCTCGGCGCCCATCAGAGGCCTCCCGGGCCGTGCGCGAGGCTCTTCCAGGTCGCGATCGCCCAGTCGCGATCGCGCTCGTCGTCGTAGGCGATGGTGCAGGTGGCGAGGCGCCCCGGCACCGCTGACTCGCCGGCCAGCTCCCAGTGCGCCTTGCCGCCCTCGTCGACCTTCTTCAGGAAGGCGCGGCCGACCAGGGCGCCGGCCGCGGGTAGGTCGATGCGCTCGCCCGGATCCGGCTCGGTCGCGCTGAACAGCCGCTCGGCCGGGAGCTTGGTGCCGTCGGGCGCCTCGTCGTCGGGGTACGCGAAGGTCGTGACCCACAGCGTTCGCGGCGGCTCGCCGGCGCAGTAGGTGCCCTCGGCGTCCCACGACTCACCGAAGCTGCCCGGCACCGACAGGCGCCACAGGCCCGGCAGCACCACCGTGACGGCGCGACGCCGGTAGCCCACGAGCGGCGTGCCCGGCAGCACGCGCGCACCACGCCGCGCGATCACGTCGTGCAGCGGCGTCGTCGGGGTGCCCAGGTGGCCGAGGATCTCGCGCCACTCGCGCCACGGGTAGTCGAGCGATGCGTCCATGCGGTGCGCCTCCTCGAGCAGGCGCGCGATGGTCTGCAGGCGCGCTTTCTCGTCGTCGTCGAGCGGCGGGCGCCAGCGCACCTCGCTCCACAAGAGGCACAGCGCCCGGCCGAGCTGCTGCTCGGGCCCGACGCCCTCTTCCCACCACGGGAAGAAGTCCTTGCCGTGCTGCGGATCGGCGGCGACACACTCGAGCCACGCGCGATCGCGCGGGCCCAGCGGCGTGAGCACCTGGCCGTCGGCGTCGAAGACGTGCTCGGCGGGCATCGACAGCGCCACGCGGCTATCCGTGGGCATCTTGAGCACGCGCGTCGCGACGTCGGCGATCCAGGCCAGCATCTCGTGATCGAGCGCGTCGCGGCGCGCGTTGGGCCCACCGTGGAAGAAGCCGGTGGGATCGCCGATGGCCGCGCTGTCGTCACGCGGCTCCCAGGTGAGCTCGAGCTGGGCGCCCAGCTTCTGCAGCAGCCGGCACACATAGATGTGGTAGCCGGGGCCGACCGAGCTGGTCTTGGCCGAGATCGACAGCTGGTGCGCGCCGGCGACCGCGATCTCGACGTCCTCGGCGCACGGGTGCAGCTTGACCAGCAAGAGCGGCTGGCCGTCGCCCGCGGGCCCGAGCTGGATGCGCTCGAGCGTGTCGGCACAGCTCTCGACGAAGAAACGCCGCGCGCGCTCGAACAGCTCTTCGGGCTCGGCACGGCCGGTGCCGGCGACCAGGTACAGGGCTACGCCCACGAGGGCTCCCCGAGGTCCATGCCGCCCGAGACCGCCGGGACGATGGAGATCTCCAGCTCGGCGGCACCGACAGGCAGCGGCGTGGCCAGCCCGCCCGTGTGCTGGATGCTCTCGACGCCGAGGAACACGTTCACGTGCCGGCGCACCTGATCGCGCTCGTCAGTGACGCGATCGCGCAGCCCGGGGTGGAGCGCGAACAGGCGGCGCAGCGCGGTGGCGACGTCGGGGACGTCGGCCGGCGGCGCGTCGAGCGTGACCGTGGCGTTGCCCGAGGCGAGGGTGCGTAGCACCGGGGGAATGTAGAAGACCAGGGTCACCGCGCCTGCTTTTTCTTCGGCTTGGCGGCGGGTTTCTTCGCGCGCGCCGCGGGCTGCTTCGCCTTTGCCGCGGACTTCTTCGCTGCCGCGCCCTCCAAAACGACCGCCTTCACGCACACCACCGGCGGCAGGCCGCCCACGGCCATGCGCCAGGCGTCGCCTTCGTTCCCCGACGCCCACACCTCGCCGCGGCGGGTGCCGAAGTACACGCCCGCGGGGTCGAGCGCGTCGACCGCCAGGGCGTCGCGC
>JBKJOI010000655.1:0-9564 GCA_046595695.1 Haliangiales bacterium
CGCCGACGCCAACGCCGACGCCATTGTGCGTGTCCCACGCGCACCATCAGCTCCGACTCCGCTCGCGCGCCCCGAAGGCACCACCCGCCAACGTGCCGCCACCCCAAACGAAGGCACCACCCGCCCGCACGCCCCCAATAGCTTCTGCCGGCGCTCGTGCAACGACGGCACCAGCCGCGCCCGCCCACGCACGACCGCCGACGAGACGCCTCTCCTCTGCTCCCCATGGATCCAAGGAACGTCGCGTCTCGCCGTGAACCTGTCACCTTCACGCTGGCGAGGTGTTAGCGCCGCTCGGGGATGCTCCAGTTCTCACCCCAGAGCCGCGCGCCACCGTCCTGATAGAGCGTGGCGCCCGTGATGAACGCCGCCGCGGGCGACAGCAGGAACAGGATGTTCTCGGCGACCTCTTCCTCGGTGCCCAGGCGCTTGAGCGGCGTCTTGGTCCGCTGCAGCTCGAGCAGCTCGGGCGGGTAACGATCGGTGCCCGACGACTTGATCACGCCGGGCGCGAGCGCGTTCACCAGGATGTCGTACTGCGCCCACTCGACCGCCAGGGTCATGGTCATGTTCTCGACGCCGGCGCGCGCGGCGCCCGTGTGCACCATGCCGGGGAAGCCGCGGAAGATCTGGGCGATGATGTTCACGATCCGCCCTTCCTTCTGCTTCATCATGGCGCGCGTGGCGACCTCGCGCGTCATGTTCCAGGTGCCGAGCAGGTTGTTGCGCACGACGGCCTCGAAGCCGCGCGGCGAGATCAGCTCGGCGGGCGACGGGAACTGGCCGCCGGCGTTGTTGACCAGGAAGTCGATGCGCCCGTGCTTGGCGAGCGTGCCGTCGACCAGCGCGGTCACCTGATCCGGCTCGCGGATGTCGCACGGCGCGGCGAACACGCGCTCGGGCCCCGCGATGGCGGCGAGCTCGGCGGCCGCCGCCTCGAGCTTGTCGGGCCGCCGGCCGCAGATGGCGACCTTGGCGCCCAGCTGCACCAGCATGTGCACGGTGGTGCGGCCGATGCCGGTGCCGCCGCCGGTGACCAGCGCGACCTTGTCCTGGAACAGCCCCGGAGCGAACGTCTTCGACACGATCATCGTGGGTGACTCCTGGCACGGACGCTAGCACGGCGAGCGTGGCACCATCACGCCCACGGTGACGAGACGAAAAAAGTCAGGGATCGCGGTCGTGCTCGTGGTCGTGCTGGCGACCCTCGGCGGCTGGTGGTGGAGCCAGCGCGATGGCGCCGCGGGCAGCGACGACGCGCCCGCCGCGCTCGCGCGCGATCCGAGCGCCCGTGTCGCGCGCGCCGCGCTGCCCTATGCGAGCGAGCCCGGCGGCGGCGTGCGGGTCCCCTGGGTCTTCGAGCCGGGCCTCGCGCCGCGGCGCATCGCGGGCGTCGTGCGCGCCGGCGGGGCCGCGGCCGCGGGGGCGCGGGTCGAGCTGCGCACCAAGGCGGGCGGCGCGCCGCTGAGCTTTGCGAGCGTCACCACCGAGACCGACGGGCGCTTCGACTTCGGTGCGGTGCCCGCGGGGCCCTGGCTGGTCATCGCCTCGCTCGCCGATTGGGCGCCCGGCTCGACCATCGTCCACAGCCACGATCCCGACGCGCGGCCGGCGCCCGACGCCCTGGAGATCGAGCTGCGCGCCTGTGAGTGGCGCATCCGCGGCGTCGTCAGCAACATGGCCGGGCAGCCGATCGTCGGCGCCGAGATCCGCGACACGTTCTGGAACGCGGCCGGCGGCACCCTGATCGACACGACCGGCGCCGACGGGCGCTTCGAGATCTGCGCGGCGGAGAGCATCTTCGTGGTGAGCGCCGCCGGGCACGAGGCGCGCAACATCACCTACCGGAAGATCTCGTCGGCCGAGGAGCTGGACGTCCGGCTCTTCGCCGCAGCCGCGCTCACCGGCCGCGTCGTGGATGCAGACGGCAAGCCGGTCGGCAACGCCGTGGTCAGCGGCGGCGAACGGCCCCTGCCGACCGCCACCGCCGTGACCGGCGCCGATGGCAGCTTTCGCCTGGAGGGTTTGCCACCCGGCCTCGTGATCCTCGACGCCGAGCATCCCGAGCACGGCGAGTCGTCCGGCACCACCGCCGTGGTCGCCTCGGGCAAGACCACCGAGGGCGTGCTCATCGAGCTGACCTCGCGCTGCCGGCGGCTCTCGGGCCATGTGCGCCTGAACGGCCGGCCGGTCGTCGGGGCGCATCTGCTGAAGACGTACACGCAGGCCGACGGCAGCTTCGTCGCTCGCTGCGCCGGCGACGACCCGATCGATCTGGAGGTCAGCGGCTACGCGGTCGTCTCGCCGCGAAACATACCCGCAGGCCACGAGAGCATGGACGACCTGGTCGTCGAGGTGGCGCGCGGCGCGGTCGTGCGCGGCCGCGTGACCGAGGGTGGCGTGCCGGCGAAGGGCGCCCAGGTCGGCACGCGTATGAGCATGGCCACCGTGTTCTCGGCGCGTACCGTGTCCACGCACAGCGAGCCCGACGGCACCTACGAGCTCGCCGGGCTCGAGCCCGGCACCATCGAGCTGCAAGCCACGAGCACCATGGGCCAGCGCTCGGGCTCGGTCTCGCTCGAGATCACACGCACCGGCGAGCACACCGTCGACTTCGAGATCTCGAGCGGCGGCACCATCACCGGCACGGTGCGCGGCGCGCACGGTCAGCCGCTGCCGTATCTCCAGGTCACGGCCGACGACGGCGTCGAGCGCACCTTCTTCGACACGGGCGCCACGGCGCGCTCCGGGCCCGGCGGCGAGTTCGAGCTGAAGGGCGTCGCGACGGGGCGTCACACGATCCGACCCCTGGAGAAGGCCGGGTTCACCCCCGCGAGCGGCAGCTGGCCGACCGTCGAGATCACCGAGGCGTCGACCACCGTGACGGTGGACGTGCAGGTCGCGCAGGAGGGCGGGCGCGCGATCGCCGGCACCGTGCGCAGCGACACGGGTGCTGCCGTGGTGGGCGCGCGCGTCAGCGTCGACCGCTACGCCGAGGTCGCCACCGATGCGCAGGGCGGCTTCCGGTTCGAGGGCCTGGTGCGCGACACGGCGTCGCTGCGCGTGCTCGATGCCAGCGGCGCGAGCGTCGAGCGCAACGACGTCCGGGTCGGCGACGAGGCGCTCGTGATCGTCCTGCCGCGCACCGGCGCCATCGCCGGCACCATCGTGTCGAGCGGCGACGACTGGGACGTGACCGTGATGCCCCTGGGCGACGACCGCCGCACGCGCCGCCGCTGGACCAGCGACGTGCGTGGCACGAGCTTCCTCGCCGCGGGGCTCGCGTCGGGCAGCTACGAGGTCAGGGTCAGCGGGCCCGCCGGAGCCGGCAAGACCACCGTCGAGGTCCGTCCCGGCGAGACCCTGCCCGTGGTGATCGAGATCAGCGGCAGCGCGACGATTCGTGGCACGGCGCGCCTGTTCCCCGGAGGCACGCCCGCCGCCGGGCTCGACTGCAGCGCGGGCAGCGCGCACGACCGCAGCGCCGAGGACGGCACGTTCGTGCTGAAGAACGCGCCCGCCGGCGCGGTCGTCGACGTCGACTGCGTGGCGCCCGACTTCGCGCGCGTGGGCGGCGCGAGCGTGGACGTGCCCGCGAACGGCACCGCCTCGGTCGACGTGCACGTCATGGAGATTGACATGGAGTCGCTGGGGCCGAGCTCGGCGTCCGGTGACCTGGGCGCGCGCCTGCAGCCGGTGCCCGCTGCGACGCCCGCGGAGGTCGCGTTCGCGGCGGTGGTGCCGGGCGGCCCGGCGGCGCGCGCGGGCCTCCAGGACGGCGACGTCCTGGTGAGCATCGACGGCGCGCCCGCCACCGGCTCGGTGGCGGCGGCGATCGAGAGCTACGTGGCCACGCGCGGCGCGGGCGCGCGGGTCGCGCTGGTCGTGCGGCGCGGCGAGCAGGCGGTGAACGCGACCGTCACGCTCGGCTCCGCCACGCGCACGCCCTGACGGGCGCGGGCGCCGCCTGGCTCAGCCGCGCGCGGCCTTGCGCGGGCGGCCGCGGCGTCGCGGTGCGGGCGCAGCGGGAGCGTCGTCGCCGGCTGGCTCGGCGGGCAGCGCGCTCGCCCGCGCCGCGCCGAAGCCGGGCGCGCCGGCCGCGACCGCGGACAGCAGGTCGAGCTGCGGCGACGGCTGGTCGTCGTCGCCCAGGCGCACGACGCCGTCCTCGTGGCGGTAGTTGGACGCGAAGCGCTCGGCGGCGATGGCGTCGAGCGCGACCAGGCGCTCGAGCAGCCGCTCCGCGATGGTCGCGCTGGTGACGCTGCGCGCGCCCACGTCGAGCAGCCCGGCCTCGAGGCCACGCACGAGATCGTGCAGCGAGCGCTCGGCCAGCTTGCGGCCGCGCGCGCAGCGCTCGACCACGCGCTGCAGCTTCTCGCGGTCGAAGGCCTCCTGGCTGCCGCCGCGCTTGGACACGACGATCTCGGAGTCGGCCAGCTTCTCGTAGGTCGTGAAGCGGCGCGTGCACTCCTGGCACTCACGGCGACGCCTCACCTGGTCGACACCCGGTCGCGAGTCCAGGACCCGCGAATCGGAGCCACAGTACGGACACTGCACCCAAATAGTGTAAACCATCCTGGATGAACGCGCCCCGGCGCTACCTGGTCAAGGAGACCTTCGGACCGACCTTGCAGGGCGAGGGCGCCCACGCCGGCCGGCCCTGCGTGTTCCTGCGCTTCGCGGTCTGCAACCTGGCCTGCACCTGGTGCGACACCGACTTCCGCCCCGAGGGCGCGACCCGCATGACCGCCGACGAGATCGTGGTGCGCCTGCGCGCGCTCGATGTGCACGGCTCGCGGACCGTCATCGTGACCGGTGGTGAGCCCGCGCTGCACTGGGACGCCGAGCTGGCCGACGCGCTGCGCGCCGCCGGCTTCCGTGTGCACATGGAGTCGAACGGCACGCGCAAGCTGGCCGCGCCGGTCGACTGGTTGACCATGAGCCCCAAGCCCCGCTTCCACGAGGGCAAGGAGACGCTCGTGGTAGTGGAGGGCGACGAGTGCAAGGTCGTCGTCGACGAGAGCGTCGACGAGGCCCAGCTCGAGGCCTACGAGCGCCTGCACTTCCGCGAGTGGTTCCTGCAGCCGTGCATGGACGCGAGCTACGACCAGCACCTGAAGCGGGCGATCGACTTCGCGTCGCGGCGGCCGCGCTGGCGCCTGTCGCTGCAGCTGCACAAGATCCTGGGATTGCCGTAGCGCGCGGGCTGGTTGTAGAACCGTCGGGAGGCCCCGATGGACCCACCAGGCTGTAACGTTTCCGCGCCCTGACGCGTCTTATGAGCTACGCCATGCTGCCCACGCCTCCGAAACTCCTCGCGTTCTCGGTGTCATGCGGGCTCGCGCTGGCGCTCGGGCTGGCCGCGATCGTAGCCGGGAGCGCGGCCGCCGAGCCTGGCGTGGCGATGGGACCGGGTCCCGGGCCGGTGCGGGCGGCCGACGGCCACGTCGAGATCACGCTGGTCTCGGACGCGCGCGAGGTCCGCGCTGGCGAGCCGTTCCGGGTCGGCGTGCGCTTCGAGCTCAGCCCCGGCTGGCACATGTACTGGAAAAACCCGGGCCAGAGCGGCATGGCCACCGAGATCGCCTGGTCGGGGCCCGCGGTGCGGGTGGGCGAGCTCGAGTGGCCGCACCCGACCCGCTTCGCCACCGACGACGACTACATCGTGACCTACGGCTACGCCGACGACGTGCTGCTGACCGCGGTCGCGACCGCGAGCGCGTCGGGGCCGCTGCGCGCGGCCGTCGACGTGCTGGTCTGCGAGGTCGACTGCATTCCCGCGAGCGTGACGCTCGAGCTGCCCGTGACCGTCTCGGCGTCGGGCCAGGTCGTCGCCGCCGACGAGCGCGTGCGCGCGTCGTTCGCGTGGTCGGCGGCGGCGCAGCCGGTGACCGCGAGCGCCGCAGGCCTGACGATCGTGGCCGAGATCGAGCCCAAGGCGGTCGCGCCTGGCGACGCGCTGCGAGTCAGGCTGCACGCGACCTGCGCGGCGCCGCCCTGCCCGGCGCCGCGGGGCACCGGCGCGAAGACGGCGCTGTACCTCGAGCGAACGCCGTCCATCACGCTCATGCCCACGGGCTGGAGCGCGCGTCCGGACGGGGGGTTCACGGCCGTGCTGGCCGGCAGCGCCGGGCCGGACGACCCCGGCCAGGACCAGACGCTCACGGGCGTGCTCGTGCTCGAGGCCGCGGGCGGCGCGGACGCGAGCGCCGGCAACGCACGCGCCGTGTCGTTCAGCGTGCCGCTGCCTCGCGCGCGCGGCGCCGACGCACCCGTCGTCCTCGCTCCGGTGGGCGCGCCCACGCCCGACGCGGCCGCCACGATCGCGGCGCCTTCCGCGCCCGCGGGCCCGGGCGGGCTCACGCTCGGCATGCTCGGCCTCGCCTTCCTGGGCGGCCTGATCCTGAACCTCATGCCTTGCGTGCTGCCCGTGCTCGCGATCAAGGCGGTCTCGTTCGCGAACCTGGCCGGCGAGACACGTGGCCGCGTGGCGCTGCACGGCGCCGCGTACGCCGGCGGCATCCTGGCCGCGCTGGGCGTGCTCGCGGCGCTCGTGCTCATCCTGCGCGCCGCCGGCACGCAGGTCGGCTGGGGTTTCCAGTTCCAGGAGCCGCTGTTCGGCGCGCTCGTCGGCGGGCTGCTGGTGGCGCTGGCGATGAACGCGTTCGGCGTCTTCCACCTGAGCTTCCCGGGCACGCGCGCCGCGGCCGCGGTCGGCGCGCAGAGCGGCCTGGTTCGCTCCGCCGGCGAGGGCGTGCTCACCGTGATCCTGGCGACGCCCTGCTCGGCGCCGTTCCTGGGCACCGCGCTCGGCTTCGCGCTGGCGAGCCGGGCGCCGATCGTGCTCCTGATGTTCGCCGCGCTCGGCCTCGGCCTGGCAGCGCCGCTCGTGCTGCTGTCGCTCGCGCCGGGCGTGCGGCGCCTCCTGCCGCATCCGGGCGCCTGGATGATCGGCCTCGAGCGCGCGCTCGGCTTCGCGCTGCTCGGCGCCGCGCTGTGGGTCGCCTGGGTCGTCGGCCGGGCCGCCGGCACCGACGCGATGGCGCAGACGCTGGGCTTCTGGCTGGCGCTCGCGGTGGTCGTCGCGCTGTGGGGCGCCGCGAGGCGCGCCGGTCGCACCGGCCGCGCGCGCATCCTGCTGATCGCCGGCGCCGCGGCGCTCGCGCTCCTGGGCACGCGCGCGCTCGACTTCTCCGAGCCGGCCGCGGCGCCCGGCGCGGCCGTGGCCTCGGGCGGCATCCTGTGGCAGCCCTACGACGAGGCGCGCATCGCCGCCGAGCTGGAGGCCGGCCGCCCGGTGTTCGTCGACTTCACCGCCGACTGGTGCATCACCTGCAAGGCCAACGAGCGCCTGGTCATCGACACCGACGCGGTGCGCGCGGCCCTGCAGGAACGCCGCGTCGCCACCTTCCGCGCCGACTTCACGCGTCGCAACGAGGCGATCCGCCTGGCGCTGGCGCGGCAAGGCAAGGCGGGCGTGCCCATGTACCTGGTCTACAGTCCGGCGCGTCCCGACGCGCCCGATGTCCTCCCCGAGCTGCTGACGTCGGCGCGCTTGATCGAGGCGATCGACGACGCCAGCCCCGTCACCATGAACCAAAGGAGCTCTCCATGATCCAGAACCGTCTCGCCAGATACTCGCTCGTCGCCGTGCTCGGCGCGGGCCTCCTGACCCTGGTCGCCGTGCAGTCCGCGCACAGCGCCGAAGCCAAGAAGGACGTCGCGGCGCCCGCGACGTCCGCCGTGGTCGGCAAGCCCGCGCCCGACTTCACGCTCGTCGATGAAGGCGGCAAGAAGCACTCGCTCGCGCAGTACAAGGGCAAGCTGGTCGTGCTCGAGTGGACCAACCCCACCTGCCCGTTCGTCGTGCGCCACTACAAGGCCGAGACCATGAAGAAGCTCGCCGCCAAGCTGGGCGTCGAGGTGGTCTGGCTGGCGGTGAACTCGACCCACTTCAACAAGCCCGAGGACTCGCAGAAGTGGGCCAAGGCCAACGGCCTCGCCTACCCGACCCTGCAGGACCCGGCGGGCACGGTCGGCAAGCTCTACGGTGCGCGCACCACGCCGCACATGTTCGTCGTCGACGCCAAGGGTGTCCTTCGCTACGCCGGCGCGATCGACAACGACACCATGGGCCGGGAGGCCGCGCCCACCAACTACGTCGAGGGCGCGGCCGGGGCGCTCAAGGCCGGCAAGGATCCGTCGCCCGCCAGCACGGAGCCCTACGGCTGCTCGGTGAAGTACAAGAAGTCGTAGCTAGCGCTACAAGGGATCGACCCACGCGGCGCGGAACCGGCGCGCCGCCGTGTCGGGCAGCTCCTTGCAGGCGCGACCGCCGATGGAGACGCTGCCGTCGTCGCTGAGCACGAGCCAGCGATCGCGATCGGGGAAGACCACCAGGCCCTCCGGGTTGAGCGTGCCGAGGTCGATGGCGAGCGGCACGGGCGCGGCGGCGCCGTCCCAGGCGAACAGCTTGCCGGTGCCCCGCTGCTCGCCGAAGTCTCCCGCCACGATCACGTAGCCCGCGCCCGAGCGCTCGAGGCCGCGCACGCCCAGGCCGCCCAGGTCCAGCGCGAGCGGCTCACCGAAGCGCGCGCGCGCCTCGCTGCCGTCGACGAGCGCAGCGGCGTTCAGGAGCGGCACCAGCAGCGCACGTCCGCCCGGGATGGGGTTCCTGAAGCCGATGAGCAGGCTGCCGTCGGGCATGGTGGCCAGGCCCTCGATGTTGAGGCCGCCGACCTCCTTGGGCGCGCGCGCCTCGGCGGCGCGCAGGTCGTACGCGGCCAGGCGCGGCTCGTCGAGGAGATCGTCGATGAGGCCGGTGTAGGGCCGTCCCACCGGCGCCAGCGCACCGGCCGCGTCGACGCTCGTGGCGACGAGGCGCAGCCGGTTCGGCCGCGGCTTGCCGCCCTTGCTGCGGCCGTGCGAGCCGAGCCAATAGATGCGGTCACCGGCGCGCGTCGCCGCCTCGAAGTCGATCTCGGGAGACTTGGCCTCGAGCTCGAGGAAAGCGCCGAGATCGACGATCGCGACCGCCTCGCCGGGCGCCGCGCGCGAATAGACCCGCAGCCGGTTGTCCTCGTCGTCGGCGACGGCGAACAGCTCGCCGGCGAGCGGCACGCCCGCGGAGGCGTCGCACATGCCGCGGTAGATCCACGGGCCCGCGTCGGGGGCGGCAGCTGACGCAGGAGCCGGCGCGCTGCGCGAGCAGGCGGCGGCGGCGGCGGCGGCGAGGAGCAGCGAGAAGCACGGCAGGAGCGACGAGACGGCGACGCGCGGCATCGCCTGCGAGCTTACGCGGCGCGGCGCGGCAGGACCAGGCACGTCGCGGTCGTGCGGTGCGCGTGCACGCGTTCCCGGGCTGGCTGGAGCGTCACGGGTTCGCAGAAGTCGCGCCAGCGGCCCGGCGTGGGCGGGGCGGCCAGGCCGACCGATCGACCCGGACCCTGATCAGCCCGCCTCGGGCGTGTCGGTCGCGACGTCGTTCCTGGTGCGGCGGGTCATGAGGCCGGCCCCGACGGCAGCGGCGGTGAGGATCGCGGCGAGCTGGGCGGCGAGGGG
>JBKJOI010000664.1:0-5198 GCA_046595695.1 Haliangiales bacterium
GGTCGGCGTACACGACCAGGTCGCGGCCATCGGTCAGCGTGCAGGTGAGCACGCCCAGCTCGTTGAGCGCGCCGAACCAGGTGCGCAAGGTGTACGGATCGATGTCACGCAGGCTTCGCCAGCGGTTCTGCGCGACCCGCGTCATGATCTCGCAGAAGATCGTCTCGGTGTCGGTCGAGCCGACCGGTTCGAACAGCGGGCTGTCACCCAGCTCGAGCCGCTGGTCCAGGCTGCCCGAGTGCACGAACATCCAGTCGCGCTTGCCCCAGCTGCGCACGAACGGCTGGGTGTTGGCGTCGGCGATGCTGCCCCAGCGGGCGGCGCGCACGTGCAGCACGAACACCGACGAGGCCACGTGCTCCCACGCCTTGGCCAGCAGGCTGCGCACGCTGCCCGCGGGCGGCGCCGGCTCCTTGAGCACGGACGCCGACGGCTCGCTGCCCGGGTAGAAGCCAATGCCCCAGCCGTCGGGCAGGATGCCGCCCCGTTGCAGACAGCGCAGATCGAAGCTGGGCGACAGGTCGCCCTCGAAGGACATCGCGAGCAGGTTCGGCATTCGGCGTCAGGACTCCGCGGCGGCCTACGAGGTCGGGGTCGCCCCGTACCCGAGCAGCTCGCGGCCGATTGTCTCGCAGATTGCCGCCGTCTCGTCCACGACGCGCGTCAGGATCTCGTGCAGATCCCCGGCCTCGCCCGGGGCCGCGGACAGGACGGGCTCCGCGGAGACCGTCTGCACCCAGGCGTCCAGCACACGCAGCCGCTCGAGCGCCGGGCCGCCCGGCACGTGGGCGTCGCCCGGCGGCACGATCGCGCACAGCCGCTCGTACGCCGAGTGCACGCAGTACGCGATCGAGCGCGGGAAGCGGCCCTCGCCGAGGAGGAAGCGCGCCACCGCCTGCCCGGTCACCCGGCCGGTGTGCGCCTTCATGAACGGCTCGACGCCCGAGCACGCGCGCAAGAGCGCCATCCACACCGTGGTCTCGATCACCTGGTGCGCCTGGCCGCCAGCGATGGAGGCATGGTGGTGCACGTCGAGCAGGCGCGCCGTCTGGCCCACGCGCTCGAGCAGGACGCCCAGCCACATGAAGTCGAGCACGGTGTCGTGCAGCATGGTCGAGCGCAGGAGGCCCAGGCACAGCTGGGTGCTCTGGCGCACGCGCCGGTAGAAGCCGTCGCGGTGGGTCAGCCACTCGACCTGCGCACCCGACGAGCCCAGCCACAGGTGCAGCTCGTTGACCGTCTCCCAGGCGTCGCCCGACAGCACGTCGCGGATGGCGCGCGCGTTCTCGCGCGCGGCGCCGACCGAGCGGCGCAAGGAGACGATGCACTCCTCGTCCCAGACCAGGTAGCGCTGCACCTGCTCGCCGTCCTCGAGAGCGGCGTCGCCGTAGCGCTTGCGCACGGCCTCTTCCTCGCCGGCGACGATGACCACCGGGTACCAGCACTGCCGCGACGTGAGCTCGCCGTCGAGCGCCAGGTGCAGCGTGGCTTGCAGCTCGCGCGCCGTCGACTCGCTGCGCTCGACGTAGCGACCGAACCAGAGGCACGAATCGGCGACCCGCGAGATGAGCCCGACGGGCGCGCGCTTCTTCGCCGGCGCCGGCAGCGCCGCGCTCATGGCTTCTGCACCCAGGTGTCCTTCGAGCCGCCGCCCTGGCTCGAGTTCACCACGTACGAGCCCTCGACCAGCGCGACCCGCGTGAGCCCGCCCGGCAGCACCCACGGGCCGTCCTTGCTGGTCAGCACGTAAGGCCGCAGATCGACGCGGCGCGGCTCGACGCAGCGCTTGTCGGGCATCCAGGTCGGGCACATGGACAGCTCGATGCGCGGCTGCGCGATGTAGCGGCGCGGCTCGGCACGGATGCGCCCGGCGAAGTCCTCGCGCTCGGCGGCGCTGGCCTGCGGGCCCATGAGCATGCCGTAGCCGCCCGCCTCGTCGACCGCCTTCACGACCAGCTCGGACAGGTGCTCGAGCACGTACTTGCGATCGTCGTCGCGCAGGCACACGTAGGTCGGCACCTGCTCCAGCACCGGCTCCTCGGCGAGGTAGAACCGGATCATGTCGGGCACGAACGGGTAGACCGCCTTGTCGTCGGCGACGCCGTTGCCGGGCGCGTTCACGATGGTCACGGTGCCGGCCGCCCACGCGCGCATGAGCCCGGGCACGCCCAGCATCGAGTCCTTGCGGAAGCACTCGGGATCGAGGAACGCGTCGTCGATGCGGCGGTAGATCACGTGCACGCGGCGGGCGCCGCGCGTGGTGCGCAGGAAGACCTCGTCGCGCTCGACGTACAGATCGGCGCCCTGCACGAGCTCGACGCCCATGTGGCGGGCCAGGAAGGTGTGCTCGAAGTAAGCCGAGTTGTACGGCCCCGGCGTCAGCACGACCAGCGTGGTGTCCTCGGGCGCCACCGGCGAGACCGAGCGCAGCGTCTCGGCCAGCCGCGCCGGGTAGTCGTCGACGCGCTGCACGCGCGCCGCGTCGAGCAGGCGCGGATGGATGCGCTTGGAGATCACCCGATTCTCCACCAGGTACGACACCCCCGAGGGCGTGCGCAGGTTGTCCTCGAGCACGCGGAAGGTGCCCTGGTGATCTCGGATGAGGTCGATGCCGGCGATCTGCACGCGCACGCCGCCCGCCGGCTTGATGCCGCGTAGCTCGGGCAGGTAGGCCTTGGCGCCCAGGACCAGCTCGGCGGGCACCACGCCCGCAGCCAAGATCTTCTGCTCGCCGTACATGTCGTCGAGGAACAGGTTGAGCGCGCGCAGCCGCTGCTCGAGGCCGCGCTCGACGTGCGCCCAGTCGCGCGCGGCGATTAACCGGGGGATCAGGCAGAACGGGAAGATCTTCTCGGTACCGCGCGAGTCCTTGTAGACGCTGAAGGTGACGCCCTGGTTGAGCAGCGCCAGCTCCGCGAGCGCCTGCGCGCGCGCGAACTCGTCCGGCGTGAGCGCCGCGAGCATCTCCAGGCAGCGGCGGAACTCGGCGCGCGGCAGGCCGCCCTCGCCGATCAGCTCGTCGAAGCAGCCCGACGCCGCCGCGTAACCGGCCAGCAGGCCGGGCGCCTGACCCTGGCTCTGCGACGAGCCGGCCTGACTCTGGCTCTGACCCTGCATCACGAGGCGACCCCCTCGAGCTTGAAGTTGGGCATGGGCCTGTCGATCGGGTAGCGGCGCAGATCGAGGGTCCAGGGCGCGTCACCATGCGGCGTCGCCGCCGCCGGCACCACCGGCCACGGCTGCTGGCCGTCCAGGGTGAAGCGCTGCGCGCGCCGCGCCGAGGCCTCGAAGCGGGTCAGCGGCGGCTGCTCGAAGCCGCGGCCCTCGGGGTGCCACACATGGTAGGCGCAGCCGCCCAGCGAGCGCTTGGCCCAGGTGTCGACGATGTCGAGGCGGATGGGATGGTGGATCCCGATGTGCGCGTGCAGGCTGTGCGGCGGCGCCCAGGCGCGGAAGCGCACGCCGGCCACGAACATGCCCGCCCGCGGCGTGGCGTGCATGGGCAGGAGGTGGCCGTTCACCAGCACGGCGTGGCGCTCGGGCGTCATGCCGGTGGTGCGCACCTCGATGCGCTCCATCGACGAGTCGACGTAGCGTGAGGTTCCGCTCGTGGTCATCTGCTCGCCGAGCACGTTCCACGGCTCGAGCGCGTTACGCACCTCGAGCGTGACGTCGCCCGCCTGCAGCGTGCCGACCAGCGGGCAGCGCAGCTCCAGGAACGGCCGGTAGCCGTCCTCGGGCAGCGGCAGGCCGCGCGCGGCCAGGTGCGCGAGCACGTCCTCGAAGTCGCGCCACAGCCCGTGCGGCAAGAGGAATCGATCGTGTAGCGTCTGGCCCCAGCGCACCAGCGGGCGCCGGTACGGCTGCTCGACGAACGCGGCGATGAGCGAGCGCGCCAGCAGCGTCTGCGCGACCAGCATGCGCGGGTGTGGCGGCATCTCGAAGGCGCGCAGCTCGACCAGGCCCTGGCGCCCGTACGAGGTATTGGGATCGAATAACTTGTCGATCGACAGCTCGGCGCGGTGGGTGTTGCCGGTCAGGTCGACGAGCAGGTTGCGGAACAGCGCGTCGGAGAGCCAGGGCGGCGGCGCGGCGCCGTCGGGCTCGGGGGCGAACGCGCGGTCGAGCGCTATCTCGAGCTCGTAGAGCGCCTCGTGGCGCGCCTCGTCGACGCGCGGCGCCTGCGAGGTCGGTCCGACGAAGAGCCCGGCGAACAGGTATGACAAAGAGGGGTGGTGCTGCAGGAACGTGATCAGGCTGCCGAGCAGCTCGGGCCGCTGGATGAACGGGCTCTCCAGCGCCGACGCGCCGCCCATGGTGATGTGGTGGCCGCCGCCCGAGCCGGCCAGGCGGCCGTCGACCAGGTACTTCTCGGAGTGCAACCCCGCGTGCAGCGCGGCGTCGAACACGTGGTCGACGAGCGCGGTGTACTCGCGCATGTTGGCGCTGGGCGGCACGTTGACCTCGAGCACGCCCGGATCGGGCGTGACCGAGAAGCGGAACGCCTCGGCCGACGACGGCGGCGCGTAGCCCTCGAGGCGCACGTCGAGGCCGGTTTCGGCGCGCGTGGCGTCGATGGCGCCGACGAGCTGGCAGAAGTGCGCGAAGCTGGGCAGGGGCGGCAGGAAGATCCACAGTGCGCCGTCGCGCTCCTCGACGCACAGCGCGGTGCGCACGCCGGTGGTCATGCCGCCGCCGGCACGCACGATCTGCTTGGCCTGGCGCTCGGCGAGCGCGGCGAGCTCGAGCTCGCGGCGCGGATCCGGCGGCGTGACCTCGGGCTCGACGACCGGCTCGGGCTCCTCGGCGGGCGCGAGCGAGCCGAGCGGCAGGCGCAGCCCCATGGTGCTGTCACCGGGCATGAGGTAGAGATCGCCGCGCCGGAACTGCCACAGCTCCGACAGCCACGCGCCGCCGCGCTTGGTCGGCGCGAGCGGCAGGACATAGCCGGCGGGCTTGGCCACGCCGCGGCCGAGCAGGCGCGCCAGACGCTGGCGCTCCTCGGGATCGTCGAGGTGGGCGCGGCGCGCGTCGACCTCGGGCGGGGTGTTGGCCTCGTCCTGGAGCAAGCGCCACGGATCCTCGTAGGCCGGCTGCACGCCGCCGCTGACGCCGAGCCGCGCGGCGAGCGCCTCGACGAAGCGCCGCGCGTCGCCGGTGGTCGGCCGGGCCGCGGGCGGCGCGCGCTCGGGCCACAG
>JBKJOI010000919.1:0-6051 GCA_046595695.1 Haliangiales bacterium
CGGGCGGCAGGCAGTTGATCACCGAGGTCATGCAGCCCTGCTTGAGCTCCCACAGCATGAAGTTCTTCTGCGGATCCGAGAGCGAGCGCACCTCGCCGGTGCGCGTGGCCTCGCTGCGCAGCGTGTCGTCGAGCATGTCGAACGACACGTCCTGCTTGTCGCCGACGCGCTTCTCGATGACATGCGCGGCGATGCGCAGCAGCCACGACTCCATCGCGCTCTCGCCGGGCAGCTTGTCAGCGCCCATGAATGCGCGCAGGTAAGTCTCGTTCACGATGTCGCGCGCGATCTTTCGATCCAGCGTCATCCTGAAGGCGAAGTTGAAAATACGTCGCCAGTGTGTCTCGATAGCTAGCCGGACGGTGACCACTGCCTCCGCAGGATAGCAACATGACCGCTCGCCAACAAGTGCGCCCCCATCTTCCACGATTCCCGCTTGCTTCCTCGCTCATTGTAGCGGCCTTTGCGCTCGCGGGGTGCGCGCTCGCGGCCGGCACGCTGGCAGCGTGCGCCGCGCCTGACGGCTACCCGCCGGTCGCGCGCATCGCCTTCCAGCCCGGCGCGATCCCGGAGAACGACGGCTTCCAGACCACCGTGACCCTCGACGCCGCGATGTCCGCGGACCCGATCGACGACCCGGAGGGCGCGCACGCGCTCAGCTACCGCTGGGAGATCGTCGGCGACGAGTACCGCGTGCAGGAGGGCTCGCTTGGCTCGGCCGCCATCACGCTGACCCTCCTGGGCGAGCGTCCGGCGACCATCCTGCTCACCGTCACCGATCGAGACGGCCAGTCGTCGACCGCGCGCGAGCAGCTGCAGCTCACGCTCGCGCCGTAGCGACGCGGCGCCGGTCACGGAAGGAGCCGTCGGGGCGTCGCGCCTATTTCTCGACCACGAGCACGTGCCGCTTGCCGCTCGCCGACACGGCGATCTCGTCGACGATCTGCAGCGTGAAGGGCAGCCCGTTCAGGTACTTGGCCGCGGTCGCGTGGATGATCTTCTTGGCCGGCTCGTCGAAGGCATGGTTGGGCACCACGCGCAGCGTGACCGAGAGATCCTTGTGCTGCACCGCCTGGAACTGACGCACGCGGTTGCCCAGCGTGGAGAACATGACATTGAACACCAGGCCGTTCACGCGCGCGCCCTGGGCGTCGGTGAGGGTCTCGGTGACCCGGCCCTCGATGCTGGCGAGCCGCTGGTGCTGGCGCCCGCACGCGCTCGCGCTCTTCGGCCCGGCGACCGCCATGTCGCCGTTCACGTAGCGGATGAACGGCATGCCGAGGTTGTGCAGGTCGGTGAGCACGACCTCGCCGGCCTCGCCCGGCTCGGCGGGCCGGTAATTGCCCGCGGCGTCCTTGACCAGCAGCTCGACGACGAGGTTTTCCATCTGCACCAGCAAGCCGTCGTGCGCGTCGGTTTCGGTGGCGATGAGCATGACCTCACGCGAGCCGTAGGTCTCGAAGACCGCCTTGCCGAAGGCCTGCTCGATGGCGGCGCGGTCGGTGTCGAAGAGCTTCTCGGCGCCGCAGATCACCGGGATGGTGTCCCAGTCGCGCAGGCCCTTCTCGTTCACCCAGCGGGCCAGATCGGCGACCGCCTGCGCGTAGCAGACCAGCACGCTCGGCCGCCGGGCGCGGATGAGCGCGACCGTGGCGTTCAGCTCGCGCTCGCCACGGCGGCCGCAGTCGACGAAGGTCTCGCGGCGCATGCGCCGGTCGACGGTGACCCAGGTGCGCACGCGCAGGGACGCCTTCTTGGCCACCGCGCCCCAGAAGTGCAGCGTCGGGTCGCCGGGCCGGTAGCCGGCCCAGCCGTAGCCGCGCAGCTTGACGGCCTGCCGCCAGTACTCCGAGTCCTGGTCGTAGCCGAAGGCGAGCGGTCGCCCGGTCGAGCCGCTGGTGGTCTTGCGCATCGTGGCCATCGGCGGCGCGATCGAGAGGCGCGCGTCGGGCTGCTCGCTCGCCTGCTCGCGCGTGAGCACGGGCAGGCGGCGCAGGTCGTCGAGCGAGCGCAGGCCGTCGGGGCCGAGGCCCGCCTGGTCCATGCGTGTCCGGTAGAGCGGCACGTTGTGCCAGGCGTGGCGCAGGAGCTTCTGCAGCGCGGCGAGCTGCATGGCCTCGAGCTCGTCGCGCGAGGCCCACTGGGTCTGCTCCAGCTTCGCGAGATAGGCGAGCGTGGGGCGGCCGCGCAGCCGGGTCTCCCAGGTAGGTTGCAGCGCGCGACGGAAGACCTCGCCATAGAGTCGGTCGGTGAGCCCGGGCATGTTGTGGGCGCGAGGATAACGCAGCGCGTCCGCTTTTCCAGGGGTTGACAGGCCGGGCGCTTGCGACGAACGTCACCTGCCATGGCGGTGCGGGTGCGTCGGGCGGGGACCCAGGACGGCGACGAGCAGCGCGTCGTCGAGATGATTCACGAGATCTTTCCCGACGAGGATCCGCGCATCCGGTACGACTGGCTCTACCGCGGCAACCCCGCCGGCGCCGCGCTCACCTGGCTCGCCATCGACGAGGACAGCGGCATCACCGCCGGTTGCACGTCGTACTTTCCGTGGCGCCTGCGCGAAGGCGGGCGCGAGGTGCTCGGCGCGCTCGGCGGCGACGGCTTCGTGAGGCCCCAGTTTCGCCGCCGCGGCCTGGCGGCCGATCTGCACCGGACCGCGCGCGTCGAGATGGGCGCGGAAGGCATCCAGTGCATGTACGGCGCGCCCGGCGCCATGAACGTCACGCCGCTCCTGCAGAGCGGCTCGCAGAAGGTCACCGACTCGATCCGCTACTACCGTCCGCTCAGCGGGCGTCCGCTCAAGCTGCGCGGTCTGGGCGATCGGCTGATCAGCGAGATCCTCACGCCGCGCTTCCGCGTGCCCCAGCTGGACCCGGTGGTCGCCGACGATCCGCGCGTCGACGCGGTCTGGGCGAGCGTGCGCGACGAGCTGCGCCTCGCGTGCGTGCGCGATGCCCGCTTCTACAACTGGCGCTTCGTGCGCTCGCCCGCCGGCGCGCAGAAGCCCTACGTGATCGTGGACGGCGGGAAGCCGATCGGCGTGTGCGCCCTGCAGCTGACGGAGCACCGGATGAACGTCATCGATCTGATGGCGCCGCGCGCCAAGTGGGGGCGCGCGATTCGCGCGATCGCGGCCAGCTCGCGCGGCTGCGACGGCATGGATCTGAAGCTGCTCCGCGGCGACGCGGAGACCCGCGCGCTGTGGCGCCACGGGCTGGTCCAGCGCGACGTGCGGCCGTTCATGGTCGTGCTGCCGGATGGAGGCAGCGACGTGTTCCTGGATGCGAAGCGCTGGTATTACACGGGCGCCGATTCGGACGTCGACCACCAGCACTAGGTGGCGTGGCCGGTTCGTCGGCGCGTCAGCCGCGACGCCGCCGCAGCACCGCGAGCGCGACGCCGCCGAGGATCGCCGCGCTCGCCCCGATGCTGCGCGGGGTGACGTGCTCGCCGAGCGCGACCACGCCTGCGGCGGCGGTGAGCACGGGCACGGTGAGCTGCACGATGGCGGCGTGGGTCGCGCTGAGGCCGGGCAGGGCGCTGTACCAGAGCGCGTAGCCGAGGCCGGAGGTGAGCGCGCCGGAGGCGAGCGCGAGCAAGAGGCCGGGCGCCGACACGTGCGGGGCGGAGGTCGCGCCGGCCCACGAGGCGGCGCCGACCGCGAGCAGCAGCCCGAGCCCGAGCGGCGCGGCGCGCAGGAAGTTGCCCGCGGTGGCGGCGGTGGCGTCGACGGCGGCGCGCCCGCGCAGCGAGTACAGCCCCCACGACGTGCCGGCCAGGGCCATGAGCGCGACACCGACGAGATCCGGCGCGCCGGTGCCGCGCAGGACGAGACTGACCAGGCCCGCGAGCGCGAGCCCGAGTCCGAGCCACTCGAGCGCGCCGGGCCGCTCGCCGCGCGCGACGCCCACGCCGATCATGGTCACCTGCACGCTGCCGAAGAGCGCGAGCGCGCCCACGCCGGCGTCGAGGCGCAGGTAGGCGAAGGAGAACGGCGCGGCGTACAGGAACAGCGCGAGCGCCGAGCGCCAGCTACCGCCTGCAGCGGGGTCGCGCTCGGCAGGCGCACGCGTCCGCGGGCGCGCGCGCACCAGCAGCGCAAGCACCAGCGCACCCGCGCCGAGCCTCACCGCGGTGAACGTCGCCGCATCCACCAGCCCGGGCCGCAGCGCCATCCGGCACAGGATCGAGTTGGCCGCGAACGCAGCGAGCGCCAGCCCCCCCAGCAGCCACGTGCGACCCGTCGGACTGGCGCTCACGCCGCCCATGGTAGCCGCCTTCGTGCTAATACCGATCCATCGTGCTGTATGTCTTCAAGCTCGGGCCCATCGCAACGTCCGAGGGCCGCTACAGCGTCCATGTCGGGGTCACGGAGCACGGCGTGGTCCCCGCGGTGTTCGGGAAGTCGGATGCCGACGCCCTCGCCGAGCTCAAGACCTGCGTGTACGGCGAGGAGCTGCGCTGCGAGAAGCGCCTGGTGCGCGCCGGCAAGCCGCTCGGTTTCAAGTCCGCGGCCATGCCCGAGTTCGCCCTGCACCCGCGCGCCATGCTCGCTCTATCGCTCGCGAACACGCGCCTCGACGCCAAGGACACCGACGTCGTCGAGTTGCTCATCGGCGGCTGCGCCACCTTCGTGGACACCCGCGTGTGGGAGCGCTTCAGCGACGAGGACCCGGTGATCGTGACGGTCTCGGGCGCGCTCGACGCGCGCTACGAGGCCAGCATCATGGGCGGCGCCGGCTTCGAGTACGGCCTGGCGCTCTACTCGGGGCGTGGTGCCATGCGGCGCGTCGCCGCGGCCATGGACCGCGACGACCTCGCCGCCGCGCGGCAAGAGGACTGCCTGGCGGTGACCCTCGACGACAAGCCGCGCTTCGCGGTCAAGGCGATCGTCGAAGCGTTCGGCCTGGGCGCGGTGCCGGTGGCCTACAGCGTGCGCGACGGGCAGCTGGCCGCGCCGTCGCGCGCCGAGATGCTGGTGCTGGGCGCGGCCATGCGCGCGGTCGCCGAGCTGTCGCCCGAGCATCCCATCATCTCGATCGAGGGTGGCACCGAGGACCTGCAGGTGGTCGCGCAGGCCGAGGCGACCGCGCTCGCCATGCTCGCTACCTGAGCACCGCCGCGGCGTCGCCGCGCAGCTCGAGCACCTCGAGCGGCCCGCCGTAATGGCGCGCCAGCCCGGTGTCGACCCGCCACACGCGCCCCTCGCAGATCGCGTTCACGCCCTGCTCCTGCGGGGTGTGCGCGACGACCATGCGGCGCAGCCCCAGGCGGGTGAGCACGACAATCGCCGCGCTGCAGGCGTCGTCGAGCTCGAGGCCGTAGACGCGCGTCCACAGCGGGCTGTCCTCGTCGGTGAGCGCGAACGGCAGCGCCGTCTGCTCGCCGCGCAGCCAGGCGCGCGCCTCGCCGTCCATGCGCTCGAGGCCGTGCTCCACGTGCGCGGGCAGCACGCCGCCGTGCACGTACAGCGTGTCGCCCACGATCGCGTAGATCGGACGCGCGGCCAGCCGGCGCGCCACTGCGCCGCCCGGCGCGAAGGCGGCCCGGCGCGCCTCGGCGCCGCCGTAGTCGGCGAAGCCGTCGCCGGTGACGTAGCGGAAGTCGCCCGCCACGTTCATCAGCTCGTGGTTGCCGTTCAGCGCGACGACCGCGCCGCCCGCCGCGGCCGCCTCGATGGCGAGGCGATCGAAGAGCGCGAGGATCTCCGGCTCGTCGTCGCCGCGGTCGAGCTGATCGCCGCACTGCACCACGACCAGCGCGCCACCGATCCAGCGGTCAGCGTCGTCGATCGCACCGGCCAGGCGCAGCGCCTTGCGGGTGACCTCGAGATCGCCGTGCAGATCGCCGATGCCGACCACGCGCGCCGCCGCCGCGCGGCGCACGACGCCGTCGACGGCGCTGCCAGCGCTGCCGCTGCTGCCGCTGCCGCTGCCGCTGCTGCCGCTGCCGCCCGCCGCGGCCTGGCGCGGTCGCGCGACGCGCGCGTCGCACGCACACGCGCACGCGCACGAACCGGCCGCGAGCAGCGCGACCAGGGCCAGCGCTACA
>JBKJOI010000041.1:0-7237 GCA_046595695.1 Haliangiales bacterium
TGGACGGCGGGCGACTTCAACGGCGACGGCAAGGCCGACCTGGCCAACGTGTTCATCGACGGCGGGCTGGCGTCGGTCGACGTGCACCTGGCGAGCGGCAGCAGCTTCGGGCACCAGCGCTGGGCGACGCGTCAGGGCGGGTTCTGGGACGCGCAGAAGTGGTCGGCGGGCGATTTCACCGGCGACGGCAAGGCGGATCTGGCGAGCGTGTTCAACGACGGCGGCCTGGCGTCGATGGACGTCCATCGCCCCTGAATCGGAGGGAGCGATGAAGTGACAAGCCCCACGCCTCCGGTTCCACGGCACCACCGTGCTTGCCGGCGTCACTTGAAGACGTCGCCAGCGCGGCAGTAGCATTCCAGCCACATGGTGGGCACGATCGACGTCATCGCCGAGTACCGTGGTGACCGGCAAGCGGCGAAGGAGTAGAGCACCAATGCGCGGCGACATCGTCCATCAGGTGTACGGAGTCCACGAAGGTCGCGGCCAGGACGTGTACTTCGGCACATCTCGCACCCGGTCCGAAGCCGAGGCGGAGGCCGAGAAGCTGAAGGCCAGGGACATGAACGGCCGCAACTGGGCGGAGCAGTATCACAACAGAGGGTTCGTCATCCGCGAGGTGGCCGTCGAGACGGACTTCGAGCTCCCTTCACGCCCCAAGCCGCGTGACAAGTACGCGGTCAAGGTCACCCAGACGTCTCCACCCGGGACCTGGACCACCATCACGGTCGAGGTCTTCCGTCGTGGCGTCGAGACGGCCGAGCTCGAGCGAATCTGCCAGTACGACCGAAGGTACTCCATGCTTCACACCTTCGAGCCCTTTCGCCAGGGTGACAGGGATCTCGCCCTCATCTCGAGGGATTACACGAGCACAGATGTCCTCGACCTGACGACCGGCGAAGTGATCGCCGAGGAGCCGAAGTCAACGGGCGGCTTCTGCCCGGTTGGGTTCTACGTGCCGGACTGGTGGGACCTGCACAACGAGAGGACCATCCCGGGAAGTAAATACTGGGGCCCCGATCTGGAATGGCCCACGGGCAACTTCGGGTTCGTCTGGGGCTGTCACTGGGGCGACGACAGCTCCTGGAAGGTGCAGCACCTGGATCTGAGCCGCGTCCAGCAGGGCGTGATCACCCGCGATGATCGCTTCGGCTACGTCGAGCTGGCGAACGGCCGGCAGAGACCACCTTGGCTCGATCTGGACGCTCGTGGTCCGAGCGCTCCACCGCCGTTCATCCGCGTCTCGCGCCACGCGGGCGAGATGCAGGTCTCGTTCGACGTCGAGATGGAGTTCGACCTCACCTCGGGCAAGGCGCGAGAGTGGGAGCGGCTGCGCATCGCCAATTTCGAGTGAGCGCCCGGGGCGAAGGCGGTGTCCGGGCACATTTCCCCACCAAGCACACCTTGCGTGAGATCGGCGTGAGAGACCAACACCGTCAACGGCTGTGCGACTCGACGAGCTTCCGCATCTACAGCTCGGAGAGCACCGTGGGCACCATCCGCATTCGCGAGAAGCAGGAGTATCCCAAGATCTCCGACCGTACCTTCGAGCTCACGAAGACGCGATTCTTCGGCGCCACCGCCATCTTCACGGCCAGGAGCTCCGCGAAGCTGGTGCGCGCCGCGGGAGCGGCGCCGATAACAATCGAGCGCATCGAGACCCTGGCGTGGATCTGGACGGCCGGCGCCTGGAAGCTCGCCAACTGGCAAGAGGAGAATGCCGGACCCGAGACCGAGCGAGTCGCCTGGAACGAGACCTTCCGCATGTCGACCAACTTCGATCTCAAGCCCAACCGGCTGCTCGTCGAGACCGTCCACGGCCGCAAGGCAGGCACCGCCTCGACGTGGGCATCGGCCAGGGACGCAACGCGCTGTTCCTCGCCACCGCGGGCTGGGAGGTCACCGGCGTCGACATCTCCGAGGAAGGGATTCGCCAGGCCCAGGAGGCCGCGAAGGCCGCAGGCGTCTCCTTGCACACCACGGTCGCCGACAGCGACACGTGGGACTGGGGCGAGGCCAAGTACGACCTGGTCGGCTTCATCTACATGGGCGCGCAGCCGCCGGTCGCCAAGATCCGTCGCGCCCTCAAGCCAGGCGGCATCGTGGTCATCGAGTTCTTCATGGCCGACGCGACCAAGGGCACCGGCATGAGCGGCTTCAAGAAGGGCGAGCTCCCTGAGATCTTCAAGGACGGCTTCAAGGTGGTGCGGTACGAGGAGGTCGAGGACATCGCCGACTGGGGCATGCGGCGCGTGCCGCTGGTAAAGTTCGTGGCGGAGAAGCTGTAGCCGGCCTGCGGCGGCCTGCTACGGCAGCTTCACCGCGAGCGCGTCCCACTTCTCGATCGTGGGTGGCGTCGCCAGCAACTCGCCCGCCTTGGCCATGAGCGCCGCGGCGATGCGCCCGCCCAAGTGGGCCTGGCGGCCGGTGTCGTCGGCGAAGGCGTCGAAGATCGCGAACGTCGACGGTCCGAAACGGACCGCGAACCACACCGTCGTGCCCGCCTCCTCCTGCGCGAGCGGCAGCGCGCCCGCGATGAACTGCGCCACCTCGTTCTCCTTGCCCGGCTTGGCCTCGAGACGCACGAAGAGACCGAGCTGCGCGACGTTCTTGGACGATGCACCCATGGAAGTCCTCCAGTTCGACGTGCGCCACCAGGAGCCGCACGCGATCGATGGGCTCACTATGCGACCCGCGGTCGCGCGCGAGAAATACCGATTGGCTATGCCGCGATAGCCGCTGGCTATGGCGGCCCGACGGCGCGCTACGGCTTGCCGAGCAGGTGGTTCCAGAAGAGCTTAGCCGCGGGGACGGCCGAGCGCTCGGCGTTGCGCACCAGCGACACGCGGCGGGACAGGCTCGGCTCGACGAGCGGGCGTGCGATGGTCTCACCCTGCAGCACCGAGTGCTCGGGCAGGAAGGCGAAGCCGAGCCCTGCCTGCACGAGGCTCTGCACCCACTCCTCGCGATCGGTGCGGTGGGTCGCGTAGAGCTCGAGGCGGCGCGACGCGCACGCGGCGCCCACCTGCTCGCGCATCTCGCAGGCGAGGCGATCGACGTAGGGCTCGCCGGCCAGATCGGCGAGGCGAACCTCGCGCAGGTGGCCGAGACGATGCCCGGGCGGCAACAGCACGATGTAGCGCTCCTCGTACAGGGGACTGACCACGCACCAGTCGGGCGCGGCGTCGCCGATGTTGGTCACGAGCAAGTCGAGCGCGAGCTCCTCCAGCTTGTCGAGCAACTCGGGGTGATGACCGATGTGCAGCTCGAGCTCGACGCCGGGCGCCCGCCCGCGGAACGCCGCCAGGTACCCGGCCACGTGCGCCGGCCCGATGGTGCCGAGCACGCCCAGGCGCAGCGGCACCTGCTTGAGGCGCTTGTGGTTGTCGGCGACCACGCCGATCGACGCGGTCTCGGCGGCCAGCCGGTGGAAGCGCGGGTAGAGCAGCCGGCCGAGCGCGGTCAGGGTGGCGCCGCCGCGGTCGCGGTGGAAGAGCGGCTCACCGAGCTCGTCCTCGAGCTTCTTGATCGACGTGGTCAGCGCCGGCTGCGACACCCTGCAGCGGCCCGCGGCGCGGGTGAAGTTCTTGGTCTCACAGACGGCGAGAAAGTAGCGAACCTGGTGCATCTCCATGCGCGGGGGCTCCTCGGTAGCGCGGAGACCATGGCACGCGCACGGGGCCGGCACCATCCGTGATGGAGGGGCACGCGCTCTCAGGACGGGGCCGTCGGCACACTTCTGGGCCAGCCGAAGAGGACGGCCACGCCAAACACGCATCGCTGCGGCCGGCATTGTCGAAAGACCGACACATTCACCGCGACGACGATCACAGTGCGCGGCCCAACTGCCCGAATTCGCGACATGGCATGTGGCGTGCACAACACGGGCGCATGTCAGCGTTCCGTCGAGCCTTCGTCACCGCCGCGCTTGCCGCCCTTGCGCTCGCCACTTCGGCCTGCGGCCCCATGCTGCAGACCGCCTTCTTGGCCAGCGACCATGGGTCTCACGCGCACGGCAGCAGCAAGGTCGACGTGATCCTGGGGATCTTCGAGCTCGTCGTGGCCGTCGCGGCGGTAGCCTCCGACGTCCCGGCCGAACCCTCGACCCGCGGGTCAGCGCCGACGATACCGGGCGGCATTCCCGCGGAGCAGCAGGCGCGAGCCGAGGCGCAGCGCGCGGCGAGCGCGCGCCAGGCGGACAAGGCGGCGATAGAGGCGTTGGCGAAGAAGCCGCTGCCTCCAGCCGCGGACGCACCGACTCGCCCGTAGCCCGGAGTGCTTCCTATGCGCCCTGCATCAGCCCGATGCCAGCGTGGCGCACTGATCGAACAGCGCTGCGGGCATGGCCGTCTCCAGCGCCCAGGTGATCCCGATCGGTCGGTCGCCGGAGTGCGACACGTGACGCACCTGCCCCAGGAACGCGTACGCCGTGCCCGGCGCCGGACGTACGAACAGGTAGAAAGTCCAACCGTTGCCCGGGTCCACGTAGCGCTGGCCGCTCTCGCGCGTGATGCTGGCCGCGGCCTGGGTCTCCCAGTGGAAGCGGTCGCGGCTGATGGCGTAGTCCCGGTAGCGTGTTGTCGGCGAGAAGCCGCGCCCGGTCTTGTCCAGGGTCACGAAGAGGAGCTCGCGCTGCTCGGGCAGGCCCAGGATGCCGCCCTGAGGCAGCTTGCCCTTCTTGCCGGGCTGCACGAAGCCCACGGCGGCCACGATCTCGCGCCGCTCGTAGCGTCGGTGCAGCGCGAGTGGCCACCCGGGCACCGGGTAGTGGTCCGCCGCGAGAGCGACGCGTTCCTCGAGGACCTCGCGCAGCTCGCCGAGCTCGGCGACAGCGTCGGGGCGCGCGCTCAGGTAGGCGATGGTGTCCTCGGCGGCCCGGAGCACTCCCCGGTGGTTGAGCTGGAAGTCGAGCATGTGCCACCGCGTGCGCTCGTCGGCGCCCAGCACCGGGGCAACCCCCGCGAGCGCCGCGTCCAGCGTGTTCGCGTAGCCGCGCAGCCGCGTGGGCTCGTCGACGTGGGCGAGCCAGCCCAGGCGGCGGCTGAGATCCGCGGCCTCGTCGTCCACGTCGGGCGCGACACCCGCCTCCTTGCGGATCGCGGCCCAGCCATGGTGGTCTGCGTAGACCTCGTCGAGCTCGCGTCCCGACTCCTCGAGGAAGCGCGCCAGCCTGACCGGCGCGCCGACTCGCGCCACCAGGTCACGCAGCTCTGCGGCGAGGCGCCGGGCACCCCCGAGCGTGCGGCGTAGTGACTCCAGGATGGTCGCGCGCGCCACGGCATCGAGCTGCACGCTGCAGCCACTGGGCAAGTACGGGAACTCCTCGTGCACAGCGTCGCGCAGCCGCGGCCGGGGCACGCCGGTGAGCGCCGCGAGAGTCGTGTCGAAGCGGAACTCCTCCCGGTGCTGGCCGATGAAGTCGAGCACCAGGCACGCGCGCTTGCCGCTCGCCGGGTCGAGCCGCAGCCCACGGCCGAGCTGCTGCATGAACAGCGTCGCGCTCATCGTCGGGCGCAGGAGCAGCAGCGTGTCGACGAACGGCAGATCGACGCCTTCGTTGTACAGGTCGCAGGTGAACAGCACGTTGACGTCGCGCTCGCGCAGGCGGCGGGGAGCATCGGCGCGAATGCCGGCCTCCGAGTCGCCATGAACCGCCAGGGCGGGCACGCCGTGCGCCTGGAAGCAGGCCGCCATGAACTCGGCATGGGCCACGCTCACGCAGAAACCCAGGGCGCGCACGCGCCGCACATCGGCCACGCGACGCGCCAGCTGCGCGAGCACGAGCTGCGCGCGCGCATCGTGCCCGGTGTAAATGTCACCAAGCGCGCCCAGATCGTAGCCACTCCGCGACCAGCGCACGCGACGCAGGTCGACACCGTCGGAGATGCCGTAGTAGTCGAAGGGCGCGAGCAGCTGCCGGTCGAGGGCGTGCCACAGGCGCAGCTCGGCGGCCACGTGGCCGTCGAAGTCGGGCAGGAGCGACTTGCCATCGGAGCGCTCGGGCGTGGCCGTGAGGCCCACGAGCTGCTCGGGCTGCAGGCGCGGCACCAGCGCCTGATACGACTCGGCCGGCATGTGGTGGCACTCGTCGACGATCACGTGCCGGAAGTGCTTCACGCCCAGCTCGTCGATCATGCCGCGGGCACTCGCGATGGTCGCGAACACGTGCTCGTGGCGCACCGGCGTCACGCCGCCCACCAGCAGCTCGCCGAAGGCCGCGTCGCGCAGAGCGTGCCGGAACGTGTCACGCGAGCGCTCGAGGATCTCGCGTCGGTGCGCCAGGAACAGCAGCCGCGGGGTCACGCCGGCCGAGGCGGCGAGGCGCGCGTAGTCGACCGCGGCGACGACCGTCTTCCCGGTACCCGTGGCCGCGACGATCAAGTTGCGCGTGCGCCCGTGCACCAGGCGCGCCACCGCCAGGCGGTCGAGAATCTCCTCCTGGAAGGGATACGGCCGGAGCTCCACCAGCGTCGTCGCACGCTCGCTGTGGCGCTCCGCGCCCAGAGCCAGGGCCAGACGCGTGCGGTCCGTCTCATTCGCCGGGTCGTAGCGCTCGAACTCCGGGTCGGCCCAGAGCGTCTCGAAGGTGCCGCCGAACTTCTCCACCACATGCGGCAGGTCGTCGGCGCAGATCTTCACCATCCACTCGTGGCCTTCGCCGAGCGCCGTGGCGGTCAGGTTGGCCGAGCCCACGTACGCGGTGGACAGGCCGCTGTCGCGATGGAACAGCCAAGCCTTGGCGTGCAGCCGCGTGCGCCGCACGTCGTACGAGACCTTCACCGTCACGCCGGGTAGGCCCGCGAGCTGATCGAGCGCCTCGCGCTCCGTGGTCCCGGTGAACGTCGTGGTGAGCAGCCGCATCCTCTCGCGCCCGGGCTCGCTCTGCCCTCGCCGCGCGAAGCCCTCCAGGCGGTCCCAGATGCGCCGGATGCCGCCCACCGTGACAAACGCGACGATCACGTCGATCCGATCCGCGGAGGCGATCTCACGCCCCAGCTCGTGGCCGATCGCCGGCTCCGAGGGCGCGCGCGTGAGCAGCGTCGAGACCGCCAGCGGCGTCGCCGGCCGCTCGGGCGCCGTGGCGCGATACACGGCCATCAGCCTGTGCGCCGGCGCCGGGACGTTCTGCGCCGCGAGCATCTCGGCATCGATGCTCGTGTCGGCCGCGACCGTCGCGAGCTGCCCGAGCAAACGCGTCACCAGCTCGCGTGCTGCCTCCACCCGTTTCGCTGCAGGC
>JBKJOI010000300.1:0-2747 GCA_046595695.1 Haliangiales bacterium
AGGAGCTGGACGCCGCCCGCGAAGAGGCCGAGCGCATCGGCCTGCAGACCGCCCAGGTCAAGGTCGAGGAGATCATCGAGCGCTACCTGGACGGCATCCAGCGGCTCTTGACCGCGACCCGCCTGGCGCACCGGCCCGAGCCCGGCGAGGTCGTCGCGCTCGCGCTGATGGTCGCCAAGGAGATCGTCGGCCGCGAGCTGACCATCGATCAGGCCGCGCTGCTCGCCACCGTGGATCGCGCGCTGTCCTCGGTCTCCGCCGACACCAAGCTGGTCGTCCGGGTCAGCCCGGCCGACGTCGCTTACGTGCGCCAGCGCCGCCCCGAGCTCGAGCGCACCGGCGTCGTGCTCGTCGAGGACAAGGCGGTGTCCGTGGGCGGCTGCATCATCGAGACGCCCGCGTGGGTGCTCGACGCCTCGATCGAGGCCCGCCTCGATGCCGTGCGCGAGGGCCTGGTCGAGCTGCTGACCGCGGCGCCCCCGAGCGACGATGACGGCGCGGACGACGACGCGGCGCCGAAGAGCGCGGCGCCGGCCACCGCCGCCGAGCCTGCCGCTGCCAGGCCCGCGCCGAGCCCGCCCGCCGGTGACCACGCGCTCGAGGTCGATGAAGACGAGCTCGACGCGCTGCCCGACGACGACGAGCTGCAGGCCGTCGACCCGAAGGAGGGCGCCCGATGAACGCCGCGCTGCTCGCCCGCGCGGCCCGCCTGGTCCAGCGCCAGGCCGTCCCCGCCATGATGGGCCGGGTCGCCAAGGTGACCGGCCTCCTGCTCGAGGCGCACGTGCCGGAGGCGCGCGTGGGCGACAAGGTCGCGATCGAGCGCGACGGCGGCGAGCTCTGGGGCGAGATCCTGGGCTTCCGCGACGACCTCGCGCTCATCGTGCCGTTCGCCGACGTGCGCGGCGTGGCGCCGGGCGCGCGCGTGCGCCTGCGCGGCGCCGCCGCCGAGCTGCCCGTGGGTGAGGCGCTGCGCGGCCGCATGGTCGACCCGTTCATGCGCCCGCTCGACGGCGGCCCCGAGATCGTCGCCGACGCGCACGTGCCGGTCGACGGCGAGGCCCCGCCGCCCAGCGAGCGCGCGAGCATCAAGGATCGCTTCGAGACCGGCGTGCGCGTGATCGACGGCCTGCTCACCTGCGGCCGTGGCCAGCGCATCGGCATCTTCGCCGGCGCCGGCGTGGGCAAGACCGTGCTCATCCGCCAGATCGCGAAGCAGTGCGCCGCCGACGTCACCGTGATCGGCCTCATCGGCGAGCGTGGCTGCGAGGTCAAGGATCTGCTCGACCTGCGCGCCATGGACGACAGCGTGCTCGTGGTCGCGACCTCGGATCGCTCGCCCATGGAGCGCGTGCGCGGCGCGCATGCCGCCACCTCGGTCGCCGAGTACTTCCGCGACCAGGGCCAGAACGTGCTGCTCATCGTCGACTCGCTGACCCGCTACGCGATGGCGCGCCGCGAGATCGGCCTGGCGGCGGGCGAGCCGCCCGCGACCAAGGGCTACCCGCCCAGCGTCTTCGCCGCCCTGCCCCGCCTGCTCGAGCGGGTCGCCCCGCTGTCGCGCGGCGGCTCGATCACCGCCTTCTACACCGTGCTGGTCGAGGGCGACGATCTCTCGGATCCGGTCGCCGACTCGGCCCGCTCGCTGCTCGACGCGCACATCGTGCTGTCGCGCGATCTGGGCGGGCGCGGCCACTTCCCCGCGGTCGACGTGCTCAGCAGCGCCTCGCGCGTCGCGCGCCAGGTCACCAGCGCCGAGGACCAGAAGCTCCAGCAGCGCGCCCGCACCCTGCTGGCCAAGCGCCGCGAGGTCGACGAGCTGCGCAGCCTGGGCGCGTACCTGCCCGGCTCGAACCCCGAAAACGACGCCGCGCTGGCGCTCGGCCTCCGCCTCGACGAGTGGGCGAAGCAGGCACCCGAGGAGCGCACCGATCACGCGGTCACCATGAAGAGCCTGGCGGCGCTGCTCGACGAACCCGTCGCGAAAGGAAAGCGATGACGCGAAAGCTCAAGGTCCTCGGAAGAGTCCGTGACGCGCGGCTCCGGCAGCGTGACGTCACCGCGGCCGAGACCAGCCTGGTCGAGGCGCTCGAGCGCGACGCCGAGCTGCAGCGCGACCAGGCGCGTCATGACCTCGAGATGCTCTACGAGCACGCGACCGCGCGACTCGAGCGCGCCAGCGATGTGCGTCACCTGCTCGAGCTCGAGTCCGAGCGCTACGCGCTGGGCGCGCGCGTCGAGGAGGCGCGCAAGGCGTACGAGGCCGCGGTGGTGCGCGGCAACCACGCACGCCAGGTGCTGCGCGACCACGAGCGCGCCCTGCGCACCAGCGAGAAGGTCATCGAGCGCGAGCAGAGCGGCCTCGACCAGACCGAGCGCCGCGACGAGCAGCGCACCAGCGACGACTTCGTCGGCGGCCGGAGAACCGCTTGAGCTCATCCATCGGCAGCGGCAGCGGCCGCGACCCGGGAGCCGTGGCCGCCGCGGCGGCGCGCGAGCCCGAGGCCCTGGCGAGCGAGCGCCGGCCGCGCGCCCGCCGACAGAGCCATGGCGAGTCGTTCGCCTCGGCGCTCGAGGAGCGCGCGCAGGGCAACGGCCAGCGCCAGGGCGGCCGCCCGCAGGAGAGCTTGCGCCCGCGCAAGCAGCTCCCGCGCGTCACCGACGCCGCCGAGATCGCGGCCGTGACCGCGGCCGTGCTGGCCCGAGCCGCGCTGCCGGCGCCGATCGGGGTGACTCGCGGCACGAGC
>JBKJOI010000032.1:0-9091 GCA_046595695.1 Haliangiales bacterium
CTCGGCGGGCGGCGCCTCGGCGGGCGGCGGGGGGGCCGGCGCCGGCTGCGGCGCGGGCGCCGGCGGCGCAGGCTGAGCCTGGGCCACCACACGGACGCGCTTGCCCCGCATGGCAAGGCTCTTCGGAACACTCTCGGACTGCGCGGTTGCGCTGATGAACAACAGCGACCCTGCCAACCCAACTCTTACGGACCACCACCGGCTTCCCATGAACTCGTCTCCTCGTTTTCGCGCTTGGCGCAGACACCCTCGTACGGCGCAGCCGAATGCCACAACTGAAATAAAATGACCATGGACATATCGCACGTCGTGCGACGGCATTCCGTGCGTGACAAATGCGATGGAAACGAGGCGATTCCCTCGAAAAAAATGTTTCAGCGTTCCCAATCGACCATGCCGTCAGAAGCTGTAGCCGCCGTCCACGACCAGAGTCTGGCCGGTGATGTAGCTCGCGCGCGCCGAGGCCAGGAACACCGCGGCCTCGGCGACCTCGGCGGCGGCGCCGAAGCGACCGAGCGGCGCGTTCGCGCGCGCGGCTTCGATCCAAGCCGGGTCGAGCTCGGTGCTGGCGAGCCGGTGGAAGATGCCCGCGTCGATCACGCCGATGGCCACGCTGTTGGCGCGGATGCCGTGCCGGCCCTCCTCGCGCGCGACGCCGCGCAGGAGCGCCTCGATGGCGGCCTTGGGTGCGACCGAGAGCATGTCGCGGCTGGGGTAGCGACGCAGCCCCGCGCTGGTGAGCGCGACGATCGAGCCGCGGCTCCGGCGCAGGTGCGGGATCACCGCGTGCACCAGGTTGAAGAAGCCATCGATGTCGGCGTGCAGCACCGCGCGCCAGGTGGCGTGATCGATCTGGCTCACGAAGCGCATCGGGATGTCGCTGCCGACCGCGTGGATCACCGTCTGGATCGCGCCGTGCTCGGCGGCGATGGCCTCGACCAGGGGCGCGACCGCCGCGGCGTCCTCCAGGTCGGCGGCGTGGACGCTGGCCACACCGCCCAGGTCGCGCACGGCGCGCGCGGCCGCGTCGGCAGCCTCGCGGCGCTTGCGGTAGGTGAGCGCGACATGCACGCCGGCGCCGGCGAGGCGCTCGCAGATGGCGCGCCCGAGGCCGCCCGATCCGCCCGTGACCAGCGCCACGCCCGCGGGGAATTCTTTTGCGATGGATGTCGCCGCAGCTTCGCTCGAGCTCAAGGTGTTCCTCCTGGACGGGATTTAGGCACGGCCATGAGGGTTTCGGGCAACCCCTGTTGGCGTCGGTAGCCGACGATCACGCTCACATGATGCGCCACTCGCACCTGGGGCCGTGGACCGGCACCGACGACGTTCCCGCGTCGCAAGCGCCGCCGGCCGGGCTCGCGCCCGAGCGCGTGCCGCTGTTCGTGGGCCTCGGCTTCGACGACAACGCGCACCCCGGGCTGCCCGGCAGCGGCACGCGCGGCGGCATGTCGTGGGCCACCGACCTGTTCGGCGCGCGCACCAACGCCGACGGCACCCCGGCGCTCGCCAGCTTCTACCTGACCTCGGAGTACGCCACGCCCGAGGGCTCGCCGTACCCGACGCTGGTGCAGCGCGCCTGGTTCGACGCCCTGCAGCGCGGCCACGAGCTCGGCGATCACACCCACGCGCATCCGCACGGCGCCGAGCTCTCGGAGACCGAGTGGACGGTCGAGATCCAGCGCTGCCTGGACGTGCTGGCCGGTTTCGGCGCAGGCGCGGGCGTGCAGGGCTTCCGCGCGCCGTTCCTCGAGTACAACGACGCGACCTTCACCGCCATCGCGCGCCTGGGCTTCCGCTACGACTGCAGCATCGAGGACGGCTACCAGGAGGATCACGACGGCACCAACTTCCACTGGCCGTACACGCTCGACCGCGGCAGCCCGGGCAACCAGGGGGTGCGCTCGCATCCGGGCCTGTGGGAGCTGCCGGTGCACCCGGTGATCGTGCCGCCCGATCAAGCGTGTGCGCGCTACGGGGTGGCGCCCGGGCTACGCGCGAGGCTCGCGGCGACGCAGGGGTACTTCGATCCCGCGAACGGCAAGATCACCGGCGCCGACTACAACCTGTGGGTCGAGTTCAGGATGACCAAGGCGGAGTTCGTGGCCACGCTCTGCCACACCCTCGACCTGCGGCTCGCCGGCAACCGCGCGCCGATGATGCTCGTCGGGCACGCCGACATCTACTCCGACCAGGAGCACTCGGTCCCCAACGCCACGCTGGCCGAGCGCCAGGAGGCGGTGCAGGAGTTCGTCGATCATGCGCTCGCGCGCCCCGAGGTGCGCGTGGTGAGCCTGGCGCAGATCCTGGAATGGGTGCGCAACCCGCAGCCGGCCTGATCGAGCTGCGGGGCTGCGCTACGGCGACGTCCAGTAGTCGATGCGCACGGCCTCGAGCGCCGCCGCGGCGTCACCCGAGGAGCCCAGCTCGACGCGGTACTGCACGAAGCGGCGCGGCGCGACGTCGGGCGGCGTGGCCCCGCTCGCGTCGACGAGCGCGGCCGACCACGGCTCGGCGGCGCAGGCCTCGGCGGTCGCGCAGGTGCGCAGCAGCACCGCCACGTCGCTGCCGGCGGGCACGCGCGCGTTCCAGCTCACCCGCTCGACGATCACGACGTTGCCCAGATCGCGCACCGGCGACTCGTACGCGGCCAGCGCCGGGACGGGTGGCTCGCCCGCGTCGTGGTGCAGGGTGAGCTGGAAGTCGCGGATCACGCCGACGTCCTGGATCTCCAGGTCGGCGAAGCGCAGCGCCCAGGTGCCGGCCACCGGCAAGCCGTTCGCGGCGGTGAACACGTAGTGGTCGGAGTCACCGACGACCGCGGTGCCGCCGCCGACGCGGTTGCGCAGCAGCAGCTGGGCGCCGCTGGGCGCGATCAGCGTGACCACGAGATCGGCTGGGAACGTGTGGTCGAAGGTGTACGAGAGCTCGAGGCCGGTCACCTGCGCGCCGGCGGGTGCGTCGAAGGTAATCGTGGTCTGGGCGGTGCCGCCGCCGCTGTCCGGAATCGAGACGTCGCCGCGATTGAACCCGGTCTCGTAGCGCTCGGCGCGGCCCTCGACCGGGCGCAGGCGCGAGACGGGCAGGGGCAGGCCGACCAGGTCGGGGCCGGTCTCGACCGTGAGCAGCGCGCGCGCGAAGGAGCCGGCGTCGGTGCTGTCGATCACCAGATCGTGCCACCCGACCTCCAGGTCGACGGACGCGGTCACCTGCTCGTGCGGGCTGGTGTCCCAGGCGTCGAGCAGACGTGCGCCGTCGATCCACAGGCGCTGGCCGTCGTCGGTGTCGTAACGGAAGCTGTAGGCGCCGGCGACGTCGACGCGCAGCTGCCCGGTCCAGCGCACGCTGAAGGAGTCGTCGCTGGTGAGGCCGAGATCGGCGGGCCGGCCCGAGCCCCAGTCGACGTCCGCGGGCGCCTCGATGTCGAGGGTGGTCTGGTGGTCGCCGAGCAGGATCAGGTCGTCGGTGGCGGCGAGCACGAGCCCGGTCAGCTTAACGGCGCGCACGCGCAGCCGGTGGCGCGGGATGGGCGTGGCCGAGCCCACGCCGGGACCCTGGAAGCGGAGGGTCGCCCGCGCGGCGCCGCCGTCGTCGGAGCCGGCCCAGCGGATCGGGTACCATCCATCGGCCGTCGCGACGAAGCTGCCCTGCGCGACCGTCGGGAAGTCGGCGCTCACAACGCGCTCGAACGCGCTGGCGTCCGCAGGCGCGAGCTCGACGAAGGCGTGGTCGTCGGCGTCGAGCTGGAACGTCCAGGTGCCCGCGGCGAGCCAGACCTCGCCCTCGAAGGACAGGGTCCACGAGTCGCCGTGCGAGAGGCCGATGCCGGCGGGCGTCTCGCCGGAGCCCCAGGCTAGATCGGTCGAGCGCGCGATCGCGGCCTGGCCGGTCGAGGCGAAGGCCTGCACCTGCGCCCACGTGGTGGTGCCGCCGCTCGCGATCACGCCGGAGTCGGACGCGCGTTGCAGGACACCTCCGGTGTAGTAGGCGTACGGCTCGATGGCGCCGCGCGCCTGCAGCGCCGCCTGCTCGAAGCTGCCGGTGAAGTCCTCCGCGCTGTCGTCGACCAGCGCCTGCGCGGTGGCGCCGTCGCGCTGCTCGGGCGCATCGGGGGCCGCGGTCGCGTCCACGTCGGGGCTCGGCTGGATGCAGATGGCGTGGACGCAGTCGAAGCCGCTCGGACAGGTCTGGCCGTCCTCGCAGCGGTAGGCCGATTCGCTGAAGCCGACCTCGAGGCTGCAGCCGGCGAGCGCGGCCAGGAGCACGGACGCGATCGTCTGGAACGCCACCCAGGACCTGGTAGATGAGGGGCGCACAGCTCGAGTGTAAAAGTGCACTGTCGGCCATTTTAGCGATCGCATGGCCGGTGCAGAATGTCGTTTTTTGCGCAAATGGCAGGAGTTGTAGGCGTGCGGAGTACATACGGCGCGTCCGGAGAGCGCAAGCTCCGCTTCGGGTGTTTCGGTCTAAGCTGCCGGCACCATGGCGCTATCGTCGACCCGGCTGGAGTTCAAGCTCACCCTGTCAGATACCGATCGCGCCGTGAACGTGCAGCAGAGCCTCATTGTGGCGCGGCACCCATCGGAGAGCTCCGAGCATGTGACGCTGCGCGTGCTCGCCTGGTGCCTGCTCCACGAGGAGCGCCTGGAGCTCGGCCCCGGGCTCTCGGATCCCGATGTTGCTGATCTGTGGACGCGCGATCTCACCGGCCAGCTCACCACCTGGGTCGAGTGCGGCACCGCTGACGCCGACAAGCTGCGCAAGGTACTCCTGCACCACGCCGACATCGCGGCCCACGCGGTGCTCTGCGATCCGCGCCGCCGCGACGAGCTGCTCGGCGGTGTCGCGGAGTGGAAGAAGCCCCCGCGCGGGCGCGCCAGCCTCGCGCTCCGCATGGTCGATCGCGAGCTGGTGTCGGCGCTCGCGGCGCGCGAGGAGCGGCGCCAGAGCTGGTCGGTCACGCTGGTAGGCGGGCACGCCTACGTCGACGCGGACGGCGCCGCCCTGGATGGCGCGATCGAGCACACCGTGCTCGTCGAGGGCGCCGGCTCGCGCTGATCGGACGATCCTATCGTCACCCTGCGCGTCAGGTCAGGAGCGCCATGAGCGCGACCAGGCGGGCGTGGTCGACCGGCTTGATCACATGGTCGTCGAAGCCCTCGGCCCAGCTGCGCGCACGGTAGGTGGCGGCGGTGAAGCCGGTGATCGCGACGAACCGCACCGGACGATCCGATGTCTGCGCGCGCAGCTGCCGCGCCAGCTCGTAGCCATCGATCACCGGCATGCCCACGTCGAGGAGCGCGACGTCGAACTCGAACTCCTGCGCGATGGTCAGGGCGCGCCGGCTGTCATAGGCCACGACCACGTCATGGCCGAGGTCGGTGAGCATGTCGGCGACCACATCGGCCATGTCGTGACTGTCGTCGACGACCAGCACTCGCCGCCCCCCCGAAGCCACGACCGTCAAGGCGCCACCTCCACAGGGGCATTCGTACTCCATTCCCGCGGCTCTGCGCCACGGCGATGCGAACGCGATCCAAGGGGCCCGCCCCGCGATCGAGGCGGCGCTTCGCCGCAGTCGCCCAAGCTGAAGAAGGTCGGCACCATCAGGGAAACCCTGATACGGCATGTTGCATGCATCGTTGAAGGAGAAAGTGGCGGACCGCGCCTGGGGAGCGCGGCCCAGTATCTACGAACCGCTCGCCGGCAGCTCAGCCGATGGGCCAAACCCGCGCGCCTGTGCGGATGGTGCTCTCATGCCGAGACCGAAAACGAAGTCGAGCTCGAACCCGAGATCCCCCGATGCCGTGCTGGTCGTCGACGATGACGACGAACTGCGAGCCGTGGTGAGGCAGGTGCTCGAGTCGGATGGGTACCGGGTCATGGATGCCAGCAATGGCGCGGAGGCGCTCGAGCTGCTGCGCAGCCTCGATAAAGAGCCTGGGCTCATACTTATCGACTACCGCATGCCTGTGATGGGCGGGGGGGAGTTCCTCGCCCGGGTCAGCGAGGATGATCAGCTGTCCCTCTTGCCGGTGGTGGTGATGAGCGCCTCGCCGCTCACGCGTGCGCCCGATGGCGCACGTGAGCTGCTGCGCAAGCCGTTCAGATCCTCAGACGTGCGTCGAGTCGCACGCGCCTACTGCCGCGAGACCGTCTCGTCAGCTTGAGCGGAACAGCAGGTGCGTGGCCGCCCCGAGCGGCGCGCGCACCCCGCTGCGGGGGCGTTGTCGCCTCAGGTGTGCGATGCCGCCCGACTTCACCGCGTCAGCGCGACTTCACCGCGGCAGCGCGAGGATGAACGCGACCAGCTCCTCGCCCGCCGGGGAGCGCAGCTGCAGGCTACCCCGGTGGGCGCGGACGATCTGGTCGGCGATGTAGAGGCCCAGGCCCAGGCCGGCGTCGCCTGCCTGCTTCTTGGCGGCGAACGGCTCGAAGAGGCGCGCCGCGGTCTTCTCCGGGATGGGCTGGCCGCGGTTGGTGACCTCGATGATCACGGAGTCGCCCGCGTCGCGCACCTGGACGCGCACCGGATCCTGCCCGTGCTGCAGCGCGTTGCCGACCAGGTTCGAGATCGCCTGCGCGATCCGATCCGGATCGAAGCGACAGTACAAGGGGTCCTCGGGCTGGACGAGCAGCAGGTCGCGCGTCGGGTGGGCCACCTTGAGCTCGTCCACGGTGTGCGCGAGCACGCGCCGCAGCTCGCCCTCGTCCAGCTTGACCGGGATGCCCCCGCCGAGCCGGCCGCGCGCGAAGTCGAGCACGTCGCCGATCATCCGGCCCATGCGCTCCGAGCTGCGCCGGATGCGTGTGGCCAGCTTGTGCTGGTGCTCGGTGAGCTCGCCATCGAGCAGCACGTTGGAGGCGAGCGAGATGGTCGCCAGCGGGTTGCGCAGATCGTGGCCCAGGATGCCGATGAACTGCTCGCGCGCGAGCGCTTCCTGCTGCTTGTCAGCGAGGTAATGATCGCGCTCGGCGACCGCGAGCGCGGTGCGGCGCAGGTCGTCGCGCGCGCGCCAGAGCTCGACGAACATCGCGACCTTGCTGCGGATGATCGCCGGCTCGTACGGCTTGGTCACGAAGTCGACCGCGCCGGCCTCGTAGCCCTCGACCATCTCGGCGGTGGTCGAGGCAAAGGCGGTGACGAAGATTATGGGGATGGCGCGCTGGCGCTGGCGGATCAGCCGGACCGCCTCGAAGCCGCCCATTCCGGGCATGCGTACGTCCATGAGGATCACCGCGAAGTCCTCGGTGAGGATGCGCCGGAGCGCGTCCTCGGCCGAGCGCACCGAGACCAGGCGTTCGTGCAGCGGCGCGAGCACGCTCTCGAGCGCGAGCAGGTTGGCGGGGACGTCGTCGACGAGCAGGATGCTGGCGAACGGGCTCGCGCTGGGCGGGTGCGGCGTGGGCATCAGGCCCGCCTTTCGCGCTGTGGCAGTCGATTCACCGGGTGAGCCTAGCATGCGGTCCGCCACGGCATCAGCCGAGCAGCGGTCGCCAGGCCGATGGCGCCAGGCTCTGCTCGAGCGCGTCTGCCAGTCGATCGTACTCGGCGGTGCGCGACCACGGCGCGTTCGGCGAGCCGGGCGTGGCCAGGCCGCGGCGCGCGCGCAGCGCGGCGAGCAGGCGCGCGCGCACCGGCGCGTTCTCGAACAGGCCGTGCAGGAGCGTGCCGACCACGACGCCGCCCTCGCCGAGCGCGCCGTCGGGGACGCAGGTGGGGTCGCCGTTGCGCGCGAGTAGCGTGAAGGCGGGCGCGGCGGCGCCGTGTGGCTCGAGCTCGCCCATGTGGATCTCGTAGCCGTGGAGCTCGCCGTCCTCGGGCGCGGCGAGGAAGCTGGCCGCGGCGGCGCGCGCGCGTACCTGCGCGGTGCGCTTGCTCGCGCCGAAGCGTGTGGTGAAGGGCAGGAGCCCGAGCCCGGGCACGAAGGCCTCGGTCGACTCCACGCCGAGCGGATCCTCGAGCGCGCGGCCGAGCATCTGGCAGCCGCCGCACAGCCCGAGCACCGGCTGGCCGCGGACCGCGCGCGCGACCACCGCCTCGGCGAGGCCGCCGCGCCGCAGCCACGCCAGATCCGAGGCGGTGCTCTTCGAGCCGGGCAAGATCACCAGATCGGCGGCGGCGACGTCCTCGGGGCGTTCGACGAAGCGGACGACCACGCCGGCCTCGTGCTCGAGCGGCGCGACGTCGTCGTGGTTGGAGATGCGCGGCAGGCGCACGACCACGATGTCCAGCTCGCCGGCGCGGGCGCGCGCGCGGCCGGCGCGATCCTCGATGGCCAGCGAGTCCTCGTCGGCGAGGCGCAGGCGCTCGAGGTGCGGCACCACGCCGACCACCGGCACGCCGCTGCGCGCGAGCAGCATGTCGAGGCCCGACGTGAGCAGCGCCGGGTCGCCGCGGAACTTGTTGATGACAAAGCCGACGACGCGCGCGCGGTCCTCGGGCTCGAGCAGCTCGAGCGTGCCCACGAAGGCGGCGAATACGCCGCCGCGGTCGATGTCGCCGACCAGCCAGACCGGCGCGTCGGCGACGCGGGCCACGAACATGTTCACCAGCTCGCGATCGCGCAGGTTGATCTCGGCGGGGCTGCCGGCGCCCTCGATCACGACCACGTCGTAGGCGGCGCGCAGGTTGGCCAGGCTCTCGGCGACCAGGCCGCGCAGCGCCGGCTTGTGCGCGTGGTATGAGGCCGCGCTCATGCTGCCGATGGGCTTGCCGCGCACCACCACCTGCGAGCGCGCCGGTCCCTCGGGCTTGAGCAGGATCGGGTTCATGTCGATGTGCGCGGGCAGGCCGGCGGCCTCGGCCTGCATCGCCTGGGCGCGGCCGATCTCGCCGCCGTCAGGGGTGACCGCGGCGTTCAGCGCCATGTTCTGCGACTTGAACGGCGCGACGCGCACGCCGTTGCGCGCCAGCAGGCGGCACAGACCGGTGACCATGAGGCTCTTGCCCACGGACGAGGCGGTGCCCTGGATCATGAGGGTGCGAGCGGTCATGGATGGAGCTCCTGCGCGAGCGCGGAGAGTAGCCGGGAAGTGTCGGCGGCGGGCCGGGCCGCCAGGCGGATGTGCCCGGGCAGGCCGAAGGAGGTGG
>JBKJOI010000527.1:0-5937 GCA_046595695.1 Haliangiales bacterium
CGGCTGATGTCCTTTCGGGTCGAAAAAGACACCTTCGGTCCGATCGATGTCCCCGCCGACCGGCTGTGGGGGGCGCAGACCCAGCGCTCGCTCGAGAACTTCAAGATCGGCGGGGACCGGATGCCGACGCGGCTCATCCGCGCGCTCGCGCTGGTCAAGCGCGCGTCCGCGCAGGTGAACCTCGACCTCGGCGTGCTCGACGGCGCCAAGGCGAAGGCGATCTGCGCGGCCGCCGACGAGATCCTGGCCGGCAAACACGACGGCGAGTTCCCGCTCGTGGTCTGGCAGACCGGCTCGGGCACGCAGACCAACATGAACCTGAACGAGGTCCTGGCGAACCGGGCCTCCGAGCTGCTCGGCGGCGAGCGGGGCGAGGGCCGCAAGGTCCACCCGAACGACGACGTCAACAAGGGCCAGTCGTCGAACGACGTGTTCCCGACCGCGCAGCACGTCGCGGCGGTGCACGCGCTGCACGCGCTGCTCGAGCCGGCGCTGTCGCACCTGCGCGACGCGCTCGCGGCCAAGGCCGCCGACTTCGCCAAGATCATCAAGATCGGGCGCACCCACCTCATGGACGCCACGCCGCTCACGCTCGGCCAGGAGTTCTCGGCCTACGTGGCGCTGGTCGACAACGCGCGCGGCCACATCAAGAAGGCGCTGCCCAACCTGTACGAGCTGGCGCTGGGCGGCACCGCCGTGGGCACCGGCCTGAACGCGCACCCGCAGTACGCGACCAAGGTCGCCGCCGAGCTGGCGCGCCTGACCGGCTACCCGTTCGTCACCGCGCCCAACAAGTTCGAGGCGCTCTCGGCGATGGACGCGCTGGTGTTCGCCCACGGCGCGCTCAAGACCATCGCCACCGCGTTCATGAAGCTCGCCAACGACGTGCGCTGGATGGCCTCGGGGCCGCGCTCGGGCCTGGGCGAGCTCAAGATCCCGGAGAACGAGCCGGGCAGCTCGATCATGCCCGGCAAGGTCAACCCCACGCAGTCCGAGGCCATGACCATGCTGGCCAGCCAGATCATGGGCAACGACGTGGCGGTGAACTTCGGCGGCGCGCTGGGCAACTTCGAGCTCAACGTGATGCGCCCCATGGTCAGCTACAACTTCCTGCAGAGCGTGCGCCTGCTCGCCGACGGCGCGGTCAGCTTCACCGACAACTGCGTGGTCGGCATCGAGGCCAACACCCAGGTGATCGACGAGCTCCTGCGTCGCTCGCTCATGCTGGTCACCGCGCTCAACCCGCACATCGGCTACGACAACGCCGCCAAGCTCGCCAAGAACGCGCACAAGAAGGGCATCACGCTGAGGGAGTCGGCGCTCGAGCTGGGCCTGCTCACCGGCGAGCAATTCGACCAGTGGGTGCGCCCGGAAGACATGCTCGGCCCGCACACGTAGCCGCGCCAGCGCGGCTCGGAAAGAGAGCGTCGCGATGAAGTTCGACCGGAAAGTCTGCGTGATCGGCGTCGGCATGACCAAGTTCCACAAGCCCGGGGTCATGGACTACCCCGCGCTCACCAAGGAAGCCGGCGAGCAGGCGCTCGCCGACGCCGGCGTGCCCTACGATCAGATCGAGCAGGCGTTCGTCGGCTACGTCTACGGCGACTCCACCTGCGGCCAGCGCGCCATCTACCAGCTCGGCCTCACCGGCATCCCGGTCTTTAACGTCAACAACAACTGCTCCACCGGCTCGAGCGCGCTCATGCTCGCGTACCAGGCGGTCGGCTCGGGCGCCAGCGAGTGCGTCATCGCGATGGGCTTCGAGAAGATGGAGAAGGGCTCGCTGGGCACCAAGTACGGCGACCGCACCAACCCCATGGACAAGCACGTCCTGGTGATGATGGACGTGCAGGGCTTCTCGCCCGCGCCGCCCGCGGCGCAGATGTTCGGCGGCGCCGGCCGCGAGCACATGCAGAAGTACGGCACCACGCCGCGGCAGCTGGCCAAGATCGCCGCCAAGAACCGCAAGCACGCCGTCGACAACGAGCGCTCGCAGTTCCGCGTCGCCTCGACGGTCGACGAGATCCTCGCCGCGCCCATGATCTTCGACCCGCTGACCAAGTTCCAGTGCTGTCCCACCACCGACGGCGCCGCCGCCGCGGTGGTGTGCTCGGAGGCATTCGCCAAGAAGCATGGCATCTCGCAGCCGGTGACCATCGAGTCGATGGCCATGGTCACCGACCTGGCGACCTCGTTCGAGCCCAAGTCGATGATCAAGATGGTCGGCTGGGACATGTCCAAGAAGGCCGCCGACATCGTCTACCAGGACACCGGCTACGGCCCCGACGACATCGACGTGATCGAGCTGCACGACTGCTTCAGCGCCAACGAGCTCATCACCTACGAGGCGATCGGTCTCTGCGAGGTCGGCCAGGCCGGCAAGCTCATCGACGACGACAAGGTCACCTACGGCGGCGACTGGGTCGTGAACCCCTCGGGCGGCCTGCTCTCGAAGGGCCACCCGCTCGGCGCCACCGGGCTGGCGCAGTGCTTCGAGCTGAACCAGCAGCTGCGTGGGAAGTGCGGCTCGCGCCAGGTCGAGGACGCGACCATCGCGCTGCAGCACAACCTGGGCCTGGGCGGCGCCTGCGTGGTCACGCTGTACAAGCGGGGATAGGTCAGGTTAGGGCCGCGCCGGCCGGTCTCCCGCGCCGCCTCCGGTTCGGTTAGCATGCACAGATGGCCGCAGCTCGGTGCATCTGGCCGCTCGTGCTGGGCCTCTCTGCCTGCTCGCTGAGCGTCGGCTTCGAGGATTCGCGCTACGCCTGCGCGCCGCCCGCGGGCGAGTGCCCGACGGGGTTCGTGTGCGGCCAGGACGGCTTCTGCGCGCCCGCAGGCAGCGACGAGCCCGATGCCGACGTGCCGTTCGCTGACGCGGGCGCCGACGCCCCGCCACTCGCCGACGGCGCGCCTTCCGACGCGCTCCCCGACGGCAACGGCCTGCCCATCACCGTCTCGTTCGGCGAGCGCGCCGACAGCGACGTCACCGGCGTCACGTTCGACACCTACCTCACGAGCGTCAACCAGTCCGAGAACAAGGGCGGGAACAGCGATATGGTCTGCACCACCAATCCGGATCGGACCGCCCTCCTGCGCTTCGATCTGTCGTCGATCCCGCCCGGCGCCCTGGTGCTCGGCGCTACGCTCGAGGTGTGGACCGGTCCCGATTCGTCGGTGAGCGCCGCGCGCGTGATCCCGATGCTCGAGGCCTGGGACGAGGGCAACCAGGTCGACGCGAGCGGCTTCGCCAACTGGGTCTTCCGCAAGCCGGGCTTTGCCTGGTCGGGCGAAGGCGCCACGCCGCCGTCGCGCGCGGCGCAGTATGTGGTCGAGTTCTTGCCCAACGATGCGGAGACGCCCTACGGCATGCTGCTGCCCAACCTGCTGGTGCAGAACTGGATCGACCTGCCGGCGGCCAACTTCGGCATCGCCATCGTGCCGGTCTCGGACAACAGCGACTTCGACCTCAAGAGCTCCGAATCGACGATAGCGGAGCGGCGTCCCGAGCTCACGATCACGTACGTGCCGTGACCGACTCGGGGAGATGCGTATTGGCCACTTCATTACGGAAATAGGCACATTCGCCGGCTATCGCGGACGTTCCACTCGGGTATCATTCAGGTCGAATGCTCGCAGGTAGGTGCATCTGGGCGGCGGGCTTTCATCTGGCCCTCTCGGCTTGCTCGCTGAGCGTGGACTATGCCGGCAGCCGCTTCGTCTGCGACCCGCCCGCGGGCGACTGCCCGGGTGGCTTCACCTGCGCCGACGATGGCATCTGCATGCCCATCGGCGGCCTCGGCCCCGACGCTGACACCGCCGACGCCCCGCCCGGCCCGGACGCACCGCCGCCGCCCGACGCGGGCGTCACGGTCACGGTCACGTTCGGCAACCGGCCCACGAGCGACGTGCAGAACGTCACCTTCGACACCACGCTCGACAGCGCGAACTCGGGCGCCAACTTCGGCGGCACGAGTGAGATCTTCTGCGACAGCGTGCCGGTGGTCAACGGACTCCTGCGCTTCGAGCTCACCGCGATCCCTGCCGGCGCGACCGTGGTTTCGGCCTCGCTCGAGCTCGTCACCGGCGGCGACGCGCTGCAGGAGGGCACCATCCAGCTCAACCAGATGCTCGAGGACTGGCAAGAAGGCAACGCGAACGGCGGCGCGGGCACCGCCAACTTCCTCGAGCGGCTGCCCGGCACGTTCTGGCTCGCCGCCGGCGCCGCGCCGCCGTCGAGCGACGCGCTGCCCGCCGCCAGCTTCACGCCCATCGGCAACTTCACCGCCTTCCAGGTCGCGCTGCCGCCGGCGCTGGTGCAGGCGTGGGTGGATCAGCCCGAGATCAACTTCGGGCTCGCCTGCTTCGTCAGTGGCCAGGTCGACAGCGACAGCGACTTCGCGAGCTCGGAGGCGGGTAACAGCGACGAGCGCCCCGAGCTGACGGTCACCTACGTTCCCTGATAGATTTCCCGGCGATGAGCTCCTCGCCGCCCTCCGTCACGCTCGGCACGCCGCGCACCCGCACCGCCACCAAGCTGCTCCTGTGCGGCTCGGGCGAGCTCGGCAAGGAGGTCGCGATCGAGCTGCAGCGGCTGGGCGTGCACGTGGTCGCCGTCGATCGCTACCCGGGCGCGCCCGCCATGCAGGTCGCGCACGCCGCGCACGTGGTCAGCATGCTCGACGGTGACGCGCTGCGTCGCATCATCGAGCTCGAGGACCCCGACTTCATCGTGCCCGAGATCGAGGCCATCGCGACCGCCACGCTGGTCGAGCTCGAGCAGGAGGGCTTCACCGTCATCCCGACGGCGCGCGCGGCCCGGTTGACCATGGATCGCGAGGGCATCCGTCGGCTCGCCGCCGAGACGCTCGGCATCGCCTGCTCGCCGTACCGCTTCGCCTCGACCGAGGACGAGTACCGCGCCGCGATCCAGGAGATCGGCCTGCCGTGCGTGGTCAAGCCGGTCATGTCGTCCTCGGGCAAGGGTCAGTCGCTGCTGCACACGGAGGCCGACGTGGCCGAGGCCTGGCGCTACGCCCAGGAGGGCGGGCGCGCCGGCAAGGGCCGCGTGATCGTCGAGGGCTTCGTCGACTTCGAGTACGAGATCACGCAGCTCACCATCCGCCACGTCGGCGGCACCTCGTTCTGCGAGCCCATCGGCCACCGGCAGGTGAAGGGCGACTATTGGGAGTCCTGGCAGCCGCAGCCGATGAGCGAGCGCGCGCTCGCCGAGTCGCGCCGCATCGCCGCCCTGGTCACCGGCAACCTGGGCGGGCGCGGCATCTTCGGCGTCGAGCTGTTCGTGAAGGGCGACCAGGTGTGGTTCTCCGAGGTCAGCCCGCGGCCGCACGACACCGGCATGGTCACGATGATCTCGCAGGACCTGTCGCAGTTCGCGCTGCACGTGCGCGCCATCCTCGGGCTGCCCATCCCCAACATCCGCCAGCACGGCGCGAGCGCGTCGTACGTGATCCTCGCCGACGGTGACTCGAACGCGCCCTCGTACGCGAACGTCGACGCGGCGCTGGTCGAGCCCGACACCCAGCTGCGGCTGTTCGGCAAGCCGGAGGTGCACGGCCACCGGCGCATGGGCGTCGCGCTCGCGCGCGCGGCCACGATCGAGGAGGCCCGCGCCAAGGCGCAGCGAGCTGCTTCCGCCGTCAAGGTCGGGCTGTAGCCGATTTCGTGACCCGCGCGGGCGAACGCTTCGGAACCTGGGTGCGCGCGGGCGCGCGCCGCTGGCTCGCGCGCGCCAAGGAGGTGCTGCTCACCGATCCCGACAAGCGCGGCTCGGATGATCTCGCCGAGCGCGCCGGCGCCGAGGAGCTCGCGCGCGGCGCCGGCGAGCTGAAGGGCGGCATGGCCAAGGTCGCGCAGCTCATGGCCTACCTCGAGGGCCCGGGCGCCGCGGTCGACGTCGGCGCGCGCGCCGCGCTGGGC
>JBKJOI010000057.1:0-25582 GCA_046595695.1 Haliangiales bacterium
CTCGTCGAGCGTGTCGGCGTCGACCTTGTCGGTCCCGTCGCCACAGCGCACGACGTCCTGCAGCCCGTCGCGGACGCGCACGTCGTCGTCGCCGTCGTCGCCGGCGCCCGTGGAGCCGCACGCCGCCAGCGTCCCGACCACCAGCGCCAGCGCGGCGCACCGCGTCAATCGAGCCATCGCCGCTCCAGCACCCGCACGCCGTAGCGCGCGCGCACCTGTTCGATAGGTTCCTGCCACTGGTCCTCCCAGACTGCCTCGATCAGCGGCGCCGCGTCGCGCCCGACCTGGTAAGCCTCGCGCAGCGAGTGGCGTAGCGCGCCCCACCGCCGCTCGGCGACGATATGCTTGAGGGTGCCGAAGGTTATCACCATCGCCGAGACCGGCAGGCGCAGCTGGCCCCACGAGAAGGCGTGGATCACGACCTCCTCGTGGCCAGCGATGCCGAGGCCGAGCAGGGCGTGCCAGACGTCGTGCGTCTGGCGGAAGCGCCGCATCAGGTAGGCCAGGTCCGCGTCCTCGACGTGGCGGGTGGCCGCGGCCTGGTAGTCGGCGGTGATGCCGTTGTCGTCGAGGTGGCGGACGTACGCGCCGCCCAGCGTGCTCGCGGGCAACCGCCGCAACGCATCGTGGTCGACTCGATCGCTCGATAGCTCGGGTCGCTCGGCGAGCAGGCGGCGGCCGTCGGGATGGTCCACGAGGCGGGCGAGCACCCGCCGGTACCTCGGCCGCCCGGTGATCTCCTCGACGCGGTGGATCTCGTGCGTCTTCGTCGAATCCGCCATCACGCGGACAACCGCGCGGCCGACCAGGTAGCCATCACGGGCGAGCCCCATGCTCCGCAGCGTGACGCGCGCGGCCCCGCGGGTCAACCGTTGTGGCACGGCGGGCTCCGCGCGCCACGGCTTGGTGTAGGCTGCGCGACGGGGATGACCCGACCGGCGCGCCACCCGAGGCAGATCCACCTCATCCGCGAGGCCATCCTCGACGCGGCGATCGCGGTGTTCGCCCGCAAGGGCTACCGCGCGGCGACGATGCACGAGATCGCGCGCGAGGCCGGCTACACCGCGCCGTCCCTGTACAACTACTTCGCCGGCAAGCAGCCGATCTTCGAGGCGCTCGTGGAGCGGCTCGACGGGGAGTTCGTCGCGGTGTTCGCGGAGCCGATGCCGGCCGGCCTCGGCTTCGAGCAGCGCATCGAGCTGCTCGTGCACCGACAGCTCGCGCTGGCGCGGCGCCGGCGCGGCGCGTTCAAGATCTTCCTGGCCCTGCAGGGCGGCGGCGGCGCGATCCCCAGCGAGAAGGCGGCTCGCCGGCACGCCGAGGGCTTTCGCGTGTACATGGGTCGCTTCACCGACTGGATGAGCACGGCCGCGCGCGGCACCGAGCTGCACGGCCGCACGCCCGAGCAGCTGGCCTACGCGCTGTGGGCGCTCAGCAACGCGTTCCAGGCGCGCGGCACGACCGGCGAGGAAAAGGACATCCAGGCCCTGATCAGTTTGTTCCTGTACGGCGCGCTGGGCACGTCGCCGAAGCGTCCGAAGGCGCGCCCGGCGCGCTCGCGGCGCCCGCCACGCTGATGCTGCCTACGCCGCGGGCGGCTGCCGGTACATCTGGCGCGTCGCGCGGCCCATGATGCGGATCGCGGTGCGCCGGGGCAAGAGCCGCCCCATGAAGAACGCGGCGAAGCGGTTCGTCCAGCCCGGGACCATGCTGGGCGCACGCCCGAGCGCGGCGAGTGCCTGCACGACCACGGGCGCCGGATCCATGACCGGCGCGGCCCCGGTGCGCGGCCGCGAGGCCACGAAGTTGGGCGTACGCGTGGCGCCCGCGCGGCAGGTGAGCACGTCGACGCCGCGCGCGCCCAGCTCGTCCCAGAGGCTCTCGCCGAGCACCAGGTTGAACGCCTTGCTGGCGGCGTAGGTGGCCACATGCGGCGAGCCCTGCGTGCCCGCCAGCGACGACATGAGCACGATGCCGCCGCGTCCGCGCGCGGCCATGAGGCCGCCCAGCTCGTGCGCGAGCACCAGGGGACCGCGACAGTTCACGTCGATCACGCGCAGCTTGCTGGCCAGATCCTGCTCGAGGAAGGGGCCAATCAGTGAGAACGCGGCGTTGTAGACGCACAGGCCGATCTCGCGGCCGCGCACGACCGTGGCCAGGCGCTCCTGCAGATCGGGCGCGCCCAGATCGAGCGCCGCGGTGACCACCTCGACGCGCGCCTCGGCTTCGAGCGTCGCCGCGAGCTGTGCGAGCAGCTCGGCGCGGCGCGCCACCAGGACGAGGTTCAACCCGCGCGCCGCCAGCTGGCGCGCGAACTCGGCGCCCAGCCCCTCCGACGCGCCGGCGACGAGCGCCCACGGCCCGTAGCGCGCGCGGAACGCGGTGTCCACGCCGCCCGCGGCGCCCGCGCCCTTCGCGGCGCTCACGCCGTGACGCCCGGGACCACGCGGGCCGCGGCGACGCCGGCGGGCTCGGCGGCGGTGGCCGCCCGCGTGAACGGGTGCTCGGCGCGCACCATGCGGATGATCACCGCGAGCGGCACCAGGAACCACGCGGCGTTGGCGAACAGCACCATCCCCGGGTGCGGCGTGGCGTGCGCGCCGACCATCTCCTCGAAGCAGATGATGAACACGATGGTCATGAGCACCGAACCCCAGATGATCGCGGGGAAGCGGATCCACTCCTTGCCCTTGGCGAACGCGTAGATCGCGACGCCGTAGAACGGCCCGAAGAAGAGCGAGTCGACCCAGATGGTCGCGCGCCACCAGGCGGGCCGGGCGAGCAGCACCGGGTCGAACGTGCGGCCCCACCAGTGCACGAGGTCGACGAGCGGCGCGGGCGGCCACACCGGGTACTGGAAGCTGGCGGGGTCGTCGATGACCAGCTGCTCCAGGTCCACGATGTAGGTGATGAAGCCGAGGTTCAGCACGAAGAAGGCGATCCACGCGATGTCGAGGGGACGCTGGCGAAGCGGAACGACGACGCGGGGCGGGGCAGGGCTCTGGGGCATGGCTCGACCTTTCATTCTCTGAATGGGCGATAAAATTAACTGAAGATGCGTTCCAACCGCAAGCCTTGCGCGCGCGCCGCCGACGGCGCCGACCGGGACGGCGCCGTCGATCGCCGCGAGGACCTTCGCGTGCCGATCGGTCCGAGGCTCGATCAGCTGGGGGCCGCGTCTCCGGGGCAGGATGGCGGGACGTGCGGCACGATGCCGCTCGCCGATCGGCCCGGCCGCGCGCATGAATGGAGACATGCACGCGTCGACGCTGGTGACCGTGGGCATGACCGTCCTTCCGGTCGTGGTGGTGGCCGCCGTCGTGACCGGCGTGGTCGCGGCGGCCGGGCGCCGGGCAGGGCTCCTTGTGGCCGTGGGCCTGGTGGCGTGGATGGGGGTGCTGGCGCTGCTGGCTCACCGGGGGGTGCTGGCGCGCTTCGACGCGCGGCCGCCGCCGCTCTTCGTCGCCCTGGTGGTGACGATCGGTCTCGCGGTCGCGCTGGCCAGGTCGAGCCTGGGCGCGAAGCTGGCAGAGCTGCCGATCGCCGCGCTGGTCGGCGTGCACGCGTTCCGCTTGCCGCTCGAGCTCGTGATGCACGAGGCGGCCGCCCAGGGGATCATGCCGGTGCAGATGTCCTTCTCGGGCTGGAACTTCGACATCGTCACCGGCGTGACCGCGATCGTCGTCGCCCTGCTGGCCGCCCGCGGCGTCGCGTCACGCCGGCTGATCTGGGCCTGGAACCTGCTCGGCAGCGTGCTCCTGGCCGTGGTCGCCACGATCGGCGTGACCTCGACGCCCATGCTGCATGCCTTCGGCGAGGCGCCCGGCCGCCTCAACACCTGGATCGCCTACCTCCCCTTCGTCTGGCTCCCCGGCGTGCTGGTGGCCGTGGCGCTCGCCGGCCACATCATCCTGTGGCGCCGGCTGGCGAGCCCGCGGGTCGCGACCGCCATCCAGCCCGATGCCCAGGATGTTCCGGCCGGTTAGCTCGAGTCGGCCCGGTCGGCAGCGGGTGCCTCGTGGCCCGGGCGCCCCGGGTTCGTGCTGGGCCGCGCCACCGAACGGGTCACGGGCAGCACGATGCGAAAGGTCGTCCCCGAGGGCGTGGATTCGACGTCGATGGTACCGCCGTGGGCGCGGACGATCTCGCGCACGATGAAGAGGCCGAGGCCGAGGCCACTCGTGTTGTGCTGGCGGTCGTGCCCGCGCCGGTACGGATCGAACAATGTGGCGAGGGCTCCGGGCGGGATGGGCTGGTCGCGGACCTGATTGCGCACCGTGATCGTCGCCTCGCTTTCCGAGGCGATCAGTTCGACGACGATCGGCGCGCCCTCGCGGCCGTACTGCACCGCGTTGCCCATCACGTTCGAAACGACCTGCGCGAGGCGATCGGGATCCCACACGCCGAGCACCTCCGTCGTGCCGACCAGCTCGAAGCGCGCCTTGGTGTTTGCGAGCGCGAGCTCGTCCATCACCGCCCTGATGAGCGGGCGCAGCTGCATCTCGCGCGCGACCACGGGAATGCCGTCGCCGAGCCGGGCGCGCGTCACGTCGAGCAGCTGGTCGACCATCCGGTTCATGCGGTGGGCGCTGGACTTGATGCGTCTGACCACCGAGGTATCTGCCGGGTCGATCGTGGTGGAGGTCTCGAGCAGCTCGGTGCCCATGAGGATGGCTCCGATGGGAGTGCGCAGATCGTGGCCCACGATGCCGAGCATCTGCTGCTGGAACTGCGCCCGACGCTCGCGTTCGTCGTTGACCGCGTGCTCGGCCGAGACGTCCTGGATCACGCTGACGCTGCCGGCCGAATGCCCGCGTCCATCCCGGAGCGGCACGCCCGACACCGCCGCGGCGATCTGGGCCGGGTCGCCGGGCCGCTGGATCAGGACCTCGGTGCGACGGGCCTCGGCCAGGCGCAGCTCCCACTCAGGCCCGGCGAGCGGCGTCCAGTCAGCGGCTGACGACCATTCGGCGAGCCGGAAGACACCACCGAGATCGTGGGCGAGCTCGATGCCCGGCAGCAGCTCCCGGACCGCGGCGTTGACCAGGCTCAGCTGGCCACTCGCGTCGGTGACGATCACGCCGATGGGCAGGCTCGTCAGCACCGCGTTCAGCTGGGCCCGGCCGATGCGTTCGGCGTCGAAGCGCAGCGCGCTCTCGATGGCGAGGCTCGCGTACTCGATGCACGTCTCGATGGTCGCCAGGTCATCCACGTCGAACGGCTCGGCGCCGCCGTCGCGCGTCACGGTGACGATGCCCCGCAGCGGCTCGCGGCTCGGGAACGGCAGGATGGCCAGGCCGCGCAGACCGAACCGATCGATATAGGGGCTGTACGCGGGCGGCAGGGTCGTGCGCGCCTGCTCGGAGCTCGCGAAGGCGTGGACCGCGGGATCGGTCAAGGCGGCGACGGCGGCGAGCGATGCGCCCGAGGGCTCGGTGCGGTGGCGCGTGACCGCGGCGACCGGGGTCAACCCGGGCAAGAGCAGGATCGAACAGCCGTCGCAGATGCTCACGGTGAGCGAGGTGGCCAGCTCGCCGAGGATCCGGTCGATGTCGCTGCCGGCCTCGAAGAGGGCGCGCCCGAGCCGGTTGATGGTCGACAGCCGGCCACGTTCTTGCTGGGCCAGATCGCTGAGCTGCTTCGCGCGGATCGCGGAGTCGACACGTGCGCGTAGCTCGACGGTCGCGAACGGTCGGGCGACGTAGTCGGTGGCCCCGCTGGCGAACCCGTGCGCGATGTCCGAGGTTCCCACCCGCGAGGCGGTGAGCAGGATGATGGGCAGCTCGTGCGTGCGCGGGTGGGTGCGCAGGAACCGGCACACCTCGTCGCCGGACATCCCCGGCATGACCCAGTCGAGCAGCACGAGGTCGGGCTGGTCCGCGCCGGCCGCGAGGCGTTCGACGACCACCGCCCCGTCCACGAAGCGCTCGAAGTCGTACGCCGAGCCGAGCCCGCGCTCGGCGATCATCGCCTCGGTGGGGCTGTCGTCGACGATCCAGACGAGGGGTCGTCGACCGCGGGGTGGTGTGCGGCGCTCAGACACGGCTGACGATCTCCTCGGCCATGGCATCGAGCGGGATGCTGGTGGCTCCCAGCTGGGCGTTGTCGACGCACCGCGGCATGCCGTAGACGACACACGTCGACGCGGCCTCGGTGATCAGGGTGCCGCCCGCGGCCGCGATCGCGTGCGCGCCGAGCAGCCCGTCGTCGCCCATCCCGGTCAGCACGACGCCCAGCGCGCCCGCGCCGACCGCGGCCGCGCCGCTCGTGAACATCTCGTCGACCGACGGGGTGAAGGGCCGCACCGGCAGCGGGCTCAGACGGGCCCGGAGCACGCGCCCGTCGCGCTCGATGCGCAGGTGCTCGCCCCCGCGGGCCAGGATGGCGAGGCCCGGCCCCAGCTCCATCCCGTTCCTGGCCTCGACGACGTGCAGCGGCGAGCTCCGGTCCAGCCGCTGCGCGAGCGCCTCCGTGTAGGCGGCGGGGATATGCAGCACGATCGCGATGGGCGCCGCGAGGGTCGCGGGCAGCCCCGCCATCACCCTCGTCAACGCCTGTGGTCCGCCGGTCGAGGTCCCGATCATGACGAGGTCGATCCGACTCCTTTGCGACAGCGGCAGCGTCACCCGCTCGGCGGCCGGGACGGGCACGAGGTAGCCCGCGGCGGCGGCGACGACCTTCGCCACCAGCTCGTCGCCGATCTCGTGCAGCCGGACGGTCGCGAGCGCGGTCGGCTTGGCGATCAGATCGATCGCGCCCAGCGATAGCGCCTCGGCACCGATCGCGGTGTCGATCGTGGAGATGCTGACCACGATCACGCGTGGCCGTGACCGCCCCTGCAGCGCGCGCAGGACCGCCAGCCCGTCGAGATCGGGCATGGTCAGGTCAAGCGTGACCACGTCGGGGTCGAGCGACTCGATGCGCTCGAGCCCGCCGCGGCCGTCGCGGGCGGTGCCGACGACGTCGATCTGGCCGCTCGCACGCATCAGCCGACCCAGCACGGTGCGTGCGAACGCCGAGTCGTCGATGACGAGCACGCGCGGTTTCCTCATCGCGCGCTCCGGTAGAAGAAGGCGCCGCCGCGCTGCTGGCAGATCAGCGCGGTACCAAAACGGAACAGCGATTCGGCGACGCCGACCGCGATCAGGCCCGTGGGTGCGAGCGCGCGCGTCAGCCGGTCGACGACGCGAACGATCTGGTCCTCGTGGAAGTAGATCAGCACGTTGCGACACACGATGGCGTCGAACTGTCCGAGCCCGCGCACCGCGGCGTCATCGAGGAGGTTGACGACCTCGAAGCGCACCGCCTCGCGGATCCGTGGCACGACCGTGAAGCGCTGGCGGTTGCCTTCCAGGTAGCGCTGGGCGAGCGCGACCGGATGACCGTCGCGGAGCGCGCGTTCGCCGAACCACCCGCCCTGCGCGTGGGCGATGGCGGTCGCGCTGACGTCGCTCGCGATGATCTCGACCTTGTCGAGCAGCCCGCGCTCGGCGAGCAGCATCGCGAGCGTGAACGGCTCCTCGCCGGTCGAGCAGGCCGCCGACCATACCCGCGCGCGCCCGCGCGTTCGGACGATCTCGGTGAGCGGATCGTCGACCAGCTGGATGAGCGGCGCCAGCTCGCGGAAGAAGTAGGTCTCGCAGACGAGGATCGCCTCGACCAGCTTGTGCAGCTCGAGGCCGTCGGGGTCGTCGTAGCGGAGCCGGTAGTAGTAGTCGAGCAGGTCGTCGTGGCCGAGCTCGAACGCGTGCGCCTCGAGCTTCGACGCGAGGATGGTGCGGTCCTCGGGCCGGTGGTGCACGCCACAGTGCTCCTCGATGAGGTGGGTGAAGATCGCGAACAGCGAGGGCGTGAGTGACGGCTGGGGCATGGCTCAGCCCGCGGCCAGCGCCGCGCAGACGCGCCGCACGTCGAGGTCGGGATCCTCGCTGGCGATGCGCGCGACCGCTGAGCGCGCACCGTCCACGCCCATCGCGACGAGCACGGTGGCGGCGGCGCGGCGCGCGGGCGGGTTCGTGAGCGTGAGCGCCTCGAAGAGCGTGGTCGTCGCCGTGTCGTGGCGCATGCGCGCCAGGGCTGCGGCGAGGATCGCAGCGCGGCGGTCGTCCACGAGCGCGAGCCGCGCCGCGATCGCGGCGATCCGCGCGGCGCCGGGCCGCGACAGCGTCAGGTGCACGGGGTGCTCGGGCTCGCAGGCGAGCGCGAGGTCGACGAGCGCCTCGGCCGCGGGACGATCGGTGCGCTCGCCGAGCAGCGAGAGCGCCGCCTCGCGGACCTCCACGATGCGATCGAGCGCGGCGGCCGCGACCAGCTCGAGCGCCGCGTCCTCGGAGCTGCGCGCGAGCCCGGAAAGCGCGATCAACCTGGTCGCGACGTCGGCTGACCCGGCGGCGTCGAACAGGAAGGGCAGCGCCGCGTCGTGGGGATGCAGCGCGATGCTGCACAGCGCGGCCCGCCGCTCGTCGGGCTCGGCGGACTGCACCATGGAGCACAGGGTCTGCCAGGCCGCGGGCGTCTGGAGCTGAGCGAGCGCCTCGATCGCGGCGATGCGGACGTGCGGGGTCGCGTCGGCGAGCCGGGCGATGAGCAGGTCGACCGCCTGCGCCCGGCCGATGCGGCCCAGCCCCTGACACGCGTAGTACCTGACCCAGGCGAACTCGTCGGCGAGCCCGCGCTCGAGGATCTCGCTGGCGCCGTCGCCGAGCCGGTGCACCGCGGCGCGCATCGCCGCGGCGCGGAGGCCCGGGAGGGGGTCGTGCGAGATCTCGGCGAGCACGCCATCGACGCGCGGATCGTCGATCGCCGCCAGCGACGCGACGGCGAGCTCGGCGATGCGCGGATCGGCGTCCCTGACCGCGGCGCAGACCGCGTCGAAGGCCTCGGTCGAGCCGATGTAGGCGATGATGCGCAGCGCGCACCGGCGGACCGCGGGCGAGCTGGAGCCGAGCGCGGCGATCGCGCGGGCGCCGGTGTCGGCGACCCCGAGCGAGTGAATCGCGGCCGTCGCGGCGAGCGCGACGCGTGGATTCGCGTCGCCCAGCGTGGCGAACAGCGCGGGCACCGCGGCAGAGTCGCCGATCCGGGCCAGGGCGTCGCAGGCGCGCGCCCGGACCTCGGCGTCCTCGTCGGCGAGCAGCGCGCGGACCCCGGGCACGGCGCGCCGACTGTTCACGACCGGCAGCACCGCGACGCGCGCGGCGGTGTCCAGGGCCAGCGCGGCGAGCTGCGCGTCCTCGTGCCCCTGGCCGATCCGCTGGATGGCCGCGCTCGCGATGCCGTGGATCTCGGCATCGTCGAGGAGCCGCGCGAGCACCGGGATCACCGACGCGTCGCCGATCCGGCCCAGCACGACCGCGAGCGCCGCGCGCTCGGCCGGGTCCCTGGCCGGCAGCGCCGCGGCGAAGCGGGCCAGGTACGGGAACATGGTCGCGCGCAGCACGTCGACGACCGGATCGATGGCGCCGTGCCACTCGGCCCGCGCGAGTAGATCGGCGAGCGCGAGCGCGACGAGTCGCACCTTCGCCTCGCTACCACCCGGCAGGAGCGCGGCCAGCGGTAAGATGGCGCGCGCCGAGCCGGTGCGCCCGAGCGCGCGCACGGCCTCGAGGCGGTAGACCTCGTCCTCGAGCAGGCTGGCCAGCGGCGCGACCGCGCGCGGATCGCCCGACTTGGCCAGCACCTGGAGCGCCGGCAGGGCGCGGAAGAAGCTCCCGCCGCGCATGACCGCGATCAGCTCGTCGATCGCGGTGCTGCCTCCGATCGTGCCCAGGGCCTCGATCGCGGCCACCGCGACGTTGTCGTCAGCATGCGCGAGCGCCTGCCCGAGCATCGGCGCCGCCTCACCGGCGTGCCGTCGACCCAGGATCTGCGCGGCGTCGGCCGCAATGGCCGGGCGTGGATCCGCGAGCAGCGCGATGACCGCCGCGTTGGTGGAGCCGCCGATGGAGGCCGCGAGCGCACCGACCGCCGCGGCAATCGAGCGCTCCTCGCTGCGCCGATCGCGCAGCCACGCGCACAGCGGCGCGACCGAGTCGTCGCCGAGCGCCGCGAGCGCTGCAACCGCGGCGCGGCGTACGGTCCAGCTCGGGTCGGAGAGGCTGCCGAGCAGCTCGTCGACGCCGGGCACGCCGAGCGCCACCAGCCGATCGATGTGCTCGACGCGGAGCTGCTCGGCCTCGGTCAGATTGAAGGCACGGCCGAAGGTCACGCCGGTGGGTCCACCGCGGTGGCGGGTACGGCCGACTTCCCGGTCATGGCGGTGAGGATGCCGGTCTGCTCGATCGTTGCCGTGCGCAGCGAGGCGACCTCGCGCGCGACCGTCGCGATGTCGACGACGCCGGCGGCCGCGGACTTGGCCTGGGCCGCGAGCGCCTTGGTGATCTCTCGCGCGCGGCCACGGACCTCGCGCATCGCCTGGGTGACCTCCTCGGTGGTCGTGGCCTGCTCGGTCGCGGCGCGGACGAGCCCGTGCAAGGACGCCGTCTGCTTCGAGGCCTGGGCGGCCAGCGTGGCCAGCGCCTCGGCTTGCTCGCCGACGGCGCGCGCGGTCTGCTTGGCGATCCGGCGCACCTCGTCGGCGTCGGTGACCAGGGAGGTGACCCCCGACGAGTGCTCGATGGTCGCGACCGTGATCTCGGCCGACAGCCGGGCGACGTCACGGAAGCCCGCCTCGAGCTCCTTGGCCACCAGCGCCTGGTCGGCGATCGCGCGCGCGTTGCGGACTGCCGACTTGCGCGCGCCGTCCATGGAGCGCGCGATCTCGGCCGAACCCTTGGCCTGCTCGGCGATGCCCATGACCGTGCGTTGCGTCGCGTCGGCGATCTCGTGCACGCTCGTGGACATGCCGGCGACGCCGCGGATTTGCTCGGTCAGGGCGGTCGCGGTGCGCAGGGTCGCGCCGCGCATCTTGACCGCGGCGCGCGCGAGCTCGCTCGCGCCCGTGGCCTGGTCCTCGGTGGCGCGGGTGACCTTCTCGGCGGTCGCGGTGAGCTGGATGTTGCCCTTCACCAGCTCGCGCAGCGCGCGCGCCTGCTCGCTGGTGGCGTCGCGGGTCTGCTTGCCCATCGTGCGCAGCTCGCCGGCGGCGCGCGCGAGGTTCTCGGTCGCCGTGGTCTGGTCGCTGCTCGCGCGCGCGATGGTGCGGCTCTCGCTCTCGAGCCGCGAGGTGGTGCTGGACACGGTCTGCACCGCGCTGACCTGCTCGACGCTCGCGGCGCTGATGTTCTGGATCGAGCCATCGAGGAGCTCGACGCCCTCGAGGATCACCTGTAGCCCGCCGCGCGCGTCCTCGCTGAGCTGGGCGCCCTCGTCGGCCAGGCGCAGGCCCTCGGTGCTCGAGGTGAGCGCCTCGCGCGCCGCCGATTGCAGGCCGCGCACGATCTTGGCGACGTCGGTGGCCGCCGCCGCGGCGCGGTCGGCGAGCGCGCGGATCTCCTCGGCGATCACCGCGAAGCCGCGGCCGTGCTCGCCGGCGCGGGCGGCCTCGATGCTAGCGTTCAGCGACAGGAGGTTGGTGCGGTCGGCGATCAGGTTGATCGCCTGCACCGTGTCGCCGATCTCCTCGGCGCGCCGGCCCATGTCCTTCATCACGCCGGCGCCGTCGATCATGGCCTGGCGGATCTTGATCAGGCCGCCGATCGAGCGGCCCACGGTGAGGCCGCCGGCACGCGCCGACGCGGTCACGCGCGCCGAGGTCGTCCGGGTCTGCTCGACCACGCCGACGATCTTGCGCGTCACCGACTCGAGCTGGGTCGCGGCCGCGGCGCTCGACGACGCCAGGGTGCTGACCTCCTGGCCGGAGGTCGCGATCGCCTGCGCCGTACGGGCGAGCTGCTCGATCGCGACGGCGTTGCCATCGACGACCATGGCCATCTTCTCGGCGGTGGCGGCGACCTGCTCGACCGAGGCCGCGACCGACGCCAGGCTGGTCGCCGAGGTCGTCGCCGCGTCCTCGAGGGCGCCGGCCAGCTCGGAGACGCCGCGGAACGAGCGCGCGAGCTCCTCGGCGGTGGTGGAGGTCTGCTCGATGGAGCTCGCGGTCTCGGTGGTGTCCGAGGCGACCACCTCGAGCGCGCCGACCAGAGTCTTGAAGCCGGTGGCGACGCTGGTGAGCCGCTCGGCGACCTGGCGCGAATCGGTCGCGAGCCGGGCGGAGCCCGCGGCCATCTCCTCGACGGTGGCCGCGACCTCCTCGATGGTCGTCGCGGTCTCCATGCCGCGCGCGGCGGTGTCGGCGACGCTCTTGCTGGTCTCGGTCACCGCGGAGACCAGGCGCTCAGTGGTCTCGGTGAGCTCGGACGCGTTCGCCGCGGTCGACTTGAGCGAGCGCGCCGACTGCTCGAGGACGGTCGCGGTGGACTCGCTGCCCCGGGCCAGCGACTCGCAGTCCTTGCGCACGGTCGCCACCGAGGTGACCAGCTCCTGGAGGCCCGTGGTCGTGGTGTCGAGCACCTTCAGGATCTCGCGCTTGCTGGTCAGCACCGCGGCCTGGGAGCGCGACAGCTGCTCGGTCGCGGTCGCGGTCTCGTCGAGGCTGGTCGCGATGCCGTCGAGCGCGACGCTGGCGGTCTCGGAGGAGGTGCTCTGGTTCGCGCCGCTCAGCGCCAGCCGCGCCGCCGCCTGGGCGATCTGATCGGCGCGTCCGTCGCTCAGCTGGAGCGCGCGCGCGAGCTCCTCGATGCGCTGCAGGGTGACCTCGGTGGCCACGGCGCCGCCACCGTTGCCGTTGCCGTTGCCGCTGCCTTTGACTTCGTTACCCATGAGTGAGCTCCTCCCCGATGATGCGGGGCACGTCGATCAGCAAGAACAAGCGTTTGGTGACCGTCGCGACGGCCGTCACGAACCCGGCGCTCTGGCGCTCGATGATGTCGGGTGGCCTCTCGAAGCTGGCCTCGTCGAGCCGCAGGACCTCGCGCGCGCTGTCGACGAGCAGGCCGGCGACCCGCGTGCCTACTTGCACGACGACGACCCGATGATCGATGGTGCGCGGGATCGGCGGCAGGCCGAAGCGGGCGCGCAGGTCGACGACGGGGATCACCCGTCCACGGACCTGTACCAGGCCCGCGACGTAGTCGGGCGCGCCCGGGACGTGCGTCGCGGTCTCGTAGGACTCGAGGTGGAGCACCTGCGCGGCCGGCAGCGCGTAGTCCGCGCTGCCGACTCGAAACGTGACATGTAGCGTCGTCAAGACACACCTCGTTCTCTGGCGATGGCGCCGAGCTCGGTCAGGTCGAGCATCAGCGTCGGGCGACCGTCACCGAGATCGGTCGCGCCCGCGATCCCGGGAACGTTCACCAGCGGGTCGTTGATGGTGCGGACGACGACCTCCTGACGACTGATCATGCGGTCGATCGCGAAGGCGATCGACTCGCCGTTGCGCCGGACCACCAGGGCTTTTCGCGCCCGCTCGCCGCTGTCGATGGCGAGGATCGCCCCGAGGGAGACCAGCGGGATGGCGTGCCCGCGTCGTTCGATGAGCGAGATCGACGAGGTGGCCGAGGCGCCGTGGCGGTTCGGCGGCACCACGTGCATCTCGGGCTGCAGGTCGATGATCTCGTCGATGGCCACGGCGGGGACCACGAAGGACTGCGGTCCACACTGGAACGAGAACACGTCCATGACCGCGATCGTGACGGGGACGCGCAGCGTGAAGGACGTCCCCGCGCCGGCGCTCGTGGTCATCGACAGCACGCCACCGAGGTCGCCGACGATGATGCGGCGGACGATGTCCATGCCGAGCCCGCGACCGCTCGTGGTCGTGGCGACCTCGCGCGTCGAGAACCCGGGCGTCGCCAGGACCTCGAGCAGGCTCGCGTCGTCGTCGATCTGCCGGTTGGCGCGCCGGGCGATGGCGTCACGGTCGATGCCGCGCCCATCGTCGCTGACCACGAGCTCGACGTGGTTGCCGACGATCTCGCGGCAGGTCACACGCACCGTGCCCGCGCGCGGCTTGCCGAGCGCGTCGCGCTGCTCGGGCGTCTCGATGGCGTGGTCCACCGCGTTGCGCACCAGGTGGATCAGCGCCGGCAGCAGGCGATCCGCGACCGCCTTGTCGAGCTCCACGTCGCGCGTATCGAGCTCGAGCTTGACCATCCGGTGGCTGGTGCGCGAGAGGCTGCGCACCAGCAGGGTCAGCGGCTCGAGCACCTCGACCACGCGCACCATGCGCGCGCGCAGGATCGCGCGGCGAAGGTCGCGGAGCTGGCGGCCCTGGATCTGCGCGATCTCGCGCAGGCGGCGCACGTCGTGACCGAGCTCGGCGAGGGCGGCGATCTCGCGCTCGAGCCGGAAGCGCGACACGATGAGGAGCGACAGCTGCTCCTGCAGGTCGTCCAGCCGGGACAGCTCGACGCGCACCACGGCCCGTCCGGTCGTCGACAGGTGATCGTCGTGCAAGATGGGATGGAGCGCCTCGGTCGCCTCGATCGCCGCGGGGCTCGCCGGCGCGGCCGGGACCGCGGCCGCGGGTTGCACGACCGGGACGACGCGCTCCGGGTCCGTCCCAGCGGCGGCCGCGAGCGCGGCCTGCGTCGCGTGGCTCACCAGCAGGATCTCGAAGGCGACACCCGACTGCGCGTGGCCGGTGGCCGCGATCGTGCGCGGAACGACCTTCACGATCTCCCCGATCGCGCCGAGGCTCGCGCGGACCGTAGCGATGCTCAGCCCGCGCGCGGCGTTGGCCTCGCTGGGGATGAAAGACAGGGTCCAGATCGGTGTCTGGGCCTGCAGCGCGAGCGCCAGTTGCTGGCGTTCGCTCGGCGACAGGCGGGCGTCCCAGGCGTTCGGGACCGGCGCCAGCGCGAGCGGCGCGTCGGTGCCGGCATCGGCCAGCGCGATCGCTTCGAGCAGCAGCGCCGGTGCCCCGGCGACCGTACGGTGCTCGGCGACCGCGCGGACGCGCTCGGCGATGGCGGCGACGCCCTGCAGCGCAACCTCGACGGCGGCGCGGTGCAGCGTCCCGCCCGCGCTGTCCGCGGCGCGCAGCAAGGTCTCGAGCGCGTGCGCGATCTCGACGATCGGCTCGACGCCGATCATGCCGGCGAGGCCCTTCAGCGTGTGCAGCGCACGAAACAGATCGCGGACCGCGCGCGGGCGAGCGGTCCCCGCGCCGAGCGCGACCTCGATCTCGAGCAGCAGCCCGTTTGCCGTGGCAACGATCTCCTCGGACTCGACGATGAACTCGCCGAGGAACTCGTGCAGGTCGACGCGCTCGCTCACGCGGCGGCGTGCTTGCTGGGCAACAGCCGGCGCACGACCTCGAGGATCTGCTGCGGCGTGAACGGCTTGGCGAGGAAGCCGGAGGCACCGGCCTCGAGCACGCGCGTCCGGCTCACGTCGTCGCCGCGCGTGGTGACGACGAGGATCGGCAGGATGCGTAGCCTGGCCTGGGCGCGCACGAACTCGATCACCTCGACGCCGCCTACATCTGGCATGTTGAGGTCGAGGACCACGAGATCGAAGTCGGCCAGGGTCAGCCGCTCGATCGCTTCGAGCCCGGTGCCCGCGAACTCGAACGCGACTTCACCCAAGGGTCTCAAGCACGCCGCAACCATGTCTCGCATGAGCTTGCTATCGTCGACAACGAGTAGCCGGTTCAATAGGTCACTGGGGTCTGTACACTGCCTGCACGACGGGTGCCATCGGCGGAACTTCGGGGCCGACGTCGAATCTGATGCGATCCCAATCCATTGCGCGATTGTACGAGATCGGGTGATCGGGCGCACGCGCTCGATCGGGCGCATGCGCTCGATCGCGACGTGCGCCGACGCGCGGTCGGACGCTGACTTTCTGCGCGCAACTGAAGCGCGGATCGAATCATTGCTCCTCACGCCGCAGTGCGTTATTCGCTGTCGGCGCCGGTTGGTTACTCGGCGCTCGACTCGAGAGGAGCGCCGATGCGATCAGGTTTCTTCAAATGGAGTGCACGCGGTCTCATGGCCGGCGTACTACCGCTGCTCGTCCTCGGCCTGGCGGGCTGGCAATGCACCGACCCCGATCCGGGCGAGCCGGTCTGGGCGTCGTGGGGCGGCGACCTGGAGAACACCCACAACGCGCGTGACACGTCGATCCACGTCGGCAACGTGCACGAGCTGCGGCAGAAGTGGGTGGTTCGCACCAACGGCAACGTCTCGGCGATTCCGACCCTGAGTGACACGCGCGTCTACGTGCCCGACTGGGGCACGCCGCTCACCGGCAGCAGCACCCTCTACGCCATCGATCGCGACAGCGGCGAGGTCGTCTCGGAGAAGTCCCTCCTCGCCTACAGCGGCAATCTGCTCAACCCGATCACGCGATCGAGCCCGGCGATCGCCGGCGACCTGCTCGTCTTCGGCGACGTGCGCAGCCAGCCCTCGACGCTGCTCTCGATCCCCGGCGCGCACGGCGCGATGCTCTACGCGGTCAGCCGGACCACCGGCCAGCTGGTGTGGAAGACCCAGCTCGAGGCCCACCCGCTCGCGGTGACCACGCAGTCGCCGGTGATCTTCGAGGGCCGCGTCTACGTCGGCGTGTCCTCGCTGGAGGAGGCGGCCTCCAAGCTCGCCTACCCGTGCTGCTCCTTCCGCGGCAGCATGCTCGCGGTCGACCTGGCTACCGGGCGCATCCTGTGGAAGACCTACATGACCCCGCCGCCGCCGCACATCTTCGCGCGGCCGGACTTCACCGGCGCGGCCGTGTGGGGCAGCGCGCCCGCGATCGACGTGGCCCGCCGGCAGGTCTACATCGCGACCGGCAACAACTACACGTTCCCGCAGGTGCTGCGCGACTGCCTCGCCGACCACCAGGGCGACCCGGCGGCGCAGCAGAGCGCATGCTACACGCCGCTCGATCCGCCGAACAACTACGCCGAGACCGTGCTCGCGCTCGACCTGGACACCGGCGCGGTGCGCTGGGCGCAGAAGATGCACAACTACGGCGCCTGGACGTTCGCCTGCGACCCGACCTTGATCCCGTGGATCCCGGTCTACGAGCCGAACTGCCAGGATCTCGACAGCCTCGACTTCGACTTCGGCCAGGCGCCCATGATCGTCAAGGCCGAGACCAGCGGCCTCGTCGAGGACCTGCTCGGCATCGGGCAGAAGAACGGCGTGTTCTACGCGCTCGATCCCGATGACGGCTCGATCACCTGGGCCACGCGCGTCGGGCCCGGCGGCGACCTGGGCGGCGTCGAGTTCGGCTCGGCGACCGATGGCCAGCGCTTCTACGTGCAGAACACCAACTACGACCACACGCCGATGCTGCTCACCGTCGGCGAGCACGCGGGCGAGATCGCGAACGGCGGCATCTGGGCCGCGCTCGACGTCGCCACCGGCGAGGTCCTCTGGCAGACGCCAGATCCCGCGAGCGCGCTGCCGCTCACCGGCGACATCGCGCACCTCACCTGGGGCCCGGGCCTGGGCGAGGGCTTCTTCGGCGTCGCCATGGGTCCGCTCACCGTCACCAACGGCGTGCTGTTCGGCGGCTCGATGGATCGCGCCGGCCACATGTACGCGTTCGACGCGTCGACCGGTGAGATCCTGTGGAGCTTCGCCTCGGGCGGCTCGGTGATGTCGGCGCCGTCGATCGCCAACGGCGTCGTCTACTGGGGCTCGGGCTACTCGCAGGGCGCCAACAACAACGCGCTCTACGCGTTCGAGCTGCCCTGATCCGGGTTCGAGCTCGGCAACTCGGGTTGCCTGAGGCCTGAGGTCGTGGCGACGCTCAGTCGTCCTCGGGGTCGGCAGCGCCCTCGACCGCAAAAAAGGGGCCGTGCGCGGCCTCGTGCGTGAACGCCATGGTCCACGCCGTGGTCAGGGGTGCGACGATCAGATCGAGCTGCAGGTCGAGCGCGGGGAGCGGGCCCTGGCACAGGTACCCGAACGAGCGCCTCGACCAGGCGCTCAGGAGCAGATACTCGCAGGGGGGCAGCCCCCTGTAGGCGCGCAGCGCCGCGGCGCCACTTCGGCAGGGGTGGTGCCCGAAGCTGAACACGTGCCACTCGAAGGGCCCCCGGGTCCAGTGGCCGGTCTGCTCGAAGAGACCGCGGCAGAATTTCTGCCGCCACGCGGTTTGCCAGGCCCAGACCTGCTTGGAGGGCAGCGGCTCGAACACGCTTGCCGCTGCGGCGAGCGCGGCCTCCACCCGGGACTCGATCGTCATGTGACGCCGAGTCTAGTACATGACATGGCCGCCGCTCCGTTGCCCGCCGACCATCGGATGGAAGTGTGGATGCTGCGCGTCGCCATGCGGCCCGTCGTGCTCGGGCGCTCCGTCGCCGGCCTTCTCTGCGATCTTGTAGGCCGTCGACTTGTCCTTCGCGAACACGTCGCCACCACCACGTACGGTGGTGGCGGCGTCATCGATAGAGGAGATGTGCTCGCCGACCTTCGACCACTTGTTCGGCTGGATCTCGGCGTGACGCGCCGGACTGCCCCCGCCCTTGACCTTGACCGAGCCGATCAAGATGGGCCCCCTCGGGCCGTCGCCGGGCGTGAACACGTCGACGCCTAGGAGGAAGATGCCCTTGGCGATGGCCACATCGCGGGGCATGCCGTTCTCGATGTCGCGATCGCGCTGCTCGATCGCGCCCGAGCACGGGTTGGTGTTCTTGCAGACCCAGTGCATCGCTGAATCGAAGCCACTCTTCGCCGTGGACAGCGCCTTCTTCCAGCCCGGCCGGCGATCGACCGCCTTGTTTTCCTTCCAGCGCGCGAAGTACGCGTCTCGGGCGATCGGGTTCTTCGGGGTCTCGATCGTGTGCTCGTAGAAGATGGTCTTGTTGAAGTCTCTCGTCAGCGTGATCCCGCGCCCCGGAGCCAGCGCACAGTCGCCGTCGTTGTGGCAGGCGCGGGTCATGCGACTGGCCTCCTCGTCGAGCTTCCAGGCGATGTCGGCCAGGTCGCGGCCGTGCTTCACCCCGTCCTCTTCGGTGGGCTCGGGCACTGGACCGCGACCGCCTGCATCGAGTCCGAGAGGGTCGCGCGCCTGCACCAGGCTGCCGCTCACGTAGTGGAAGCCATTTCCCAGCTCACCACCGCCGAGCGCGTGGACGTGCAACGGGTCGGGGCTCGCCCAGCGACCGATGCCAGGCAGGAGGTACCGCTCGCCGAAGTAGACGAGGCCGACCTCTTGATCGTCCTCCTTGCCGGTGAAGCCGATTGGCTCGAACGGCAGCTCCGACCCGGCGCTGCCGAGCAGCGTCTCGCGGCCGCCGTTCGGGTAGAACGTCCCGACCTGCGTGAGCTCGCCGGTGCGCAGATCGACGACCGCGCTGGTGCTGCCGAGCAGATCCCCGATTGCGTAGGTGATCCGGTGGTTCGCATCGACGCCGCTCGCCGGCCCACCGGCCTTCCAGACCACGCGCGCGCCGGCGACCAGGTACTCGCTCTCGGTGCCGAGCTCGCTCGCGGCCAGGTAGCGATCTTCGCCGCGCCGTAGCCCGCGACGCTCGAAGTCGCCCGGGTAGACGTAGAGCGCGATTGCCGCGTCACCCGAGCGATCGAAGGTCTGCTTCAGGGTCCGGACGTTGCCGGCGTCGTAGCGGTAGCGCTGCTGGACTTCGAGCGCGTATTCACCGATCGCGTCCGATCGATCGTAGCGGCGCGCCTCGGCCAGGCGGCCGAGCTCGTCCCACCGGTACTGGTAGTGCTGCTCGCGCTCGCAGGCGCACTGCTCGCGCAACGTGGCCCTGCGACCGGCCAGCGAGCCGCCGGGATCGGCGCAGGTGCTCGTGCCCGCGTCGCGGCACTGCGCGTGCACGGTCATCGCGGTCACCTGGCCGCCGACGCCGTAGTCGAGCTCCAGCCAGCCGCCGCGATCGTCGTTGCTGCCATCGAGCTCCGCGGCCAGGTGCAGGGCGCCCGGACGTTCCACGCTGTCGAGGTCGGCGCCGTTGACGATCGTGCCGATCGAGCGCTCGTGGAAAGCGTGGGCGTCGTCGCCCCAGTGCGTGGTGTTGCCCAACCAGTCGAACTGCCAGGTCTGGCTGGCCACGCGGCCCTGGGGCAGCGCCGGCAGCATCGGCGCGGGCGCGCGGCGCATGGGATCCGCGTCGCGCACGCGCTCCTGCTCGGCACGCCAGTCGGTCCCGTCGTCGTCCGGCGTGCGGCTACCGTCGTCCTGCGTGTACTCGTACTCGACGCCGACGACGCGATAGAGCGCGTCGTGCTGGACCGTCTCGAGCTGCGGCTTGTGCCCGGCCGGCCACTCCCCGGGGAGGCGCAGGTCGTCGATGGCTATCAGGTTGGAGGCATCGTCCCAGTGCAACCCTTGCGCGTGGACGACGGTGACGGCCGACAGCGGGCGCTCCCCGGGCAGACCTGCGCCGGTGGGCGCTCGCAGCGTCAGGCTCTGGACGAGGCGCCGCCGGACGTCGTGATCGACGGTGGTCCGGGTGGGCGAACGCGTGCCGTCCGCATCGTCGCCGAGCACGAACCCAGACAGCAGGCCGTCGCGGGTATAGGCCGCGTGGTCGATGACGGTGTGCAGGTCGACCGTGGCGCCGCCGAAGCCGAGCACCCCGTTGGCGACCACGGGCACGCCGCCTCCACTGACGAAGCCGAGACGCGCGCGGCGGGGCAGGCTGCGTCGATCGAAGTCCATGGTGCCGGTCACGCGCGGTCCGAGTTGCCCGGGCGCGAAGTCGGGATCCGGCGGCAGCACGACGCCGCGCGCGCGATTGCCGTGATCGAACGCGGCCGTGCGGACGTAGCTGTGCGCCTCGTCGAAGGCGACGGCTCGATCGGGAAGCAGATCGGTCGGCGGTGGCGGGGCGGGCGTCTGGCCCGGGAGGGACGGGGCAGGCGGGCCTGGCTCGGGCACCAGCGCGAGCTGGCGAGCCTCCCAGATGGCGTTGCCGCGGCGGTCGTAGGCGTAGAGGCTGCGTCGGCCCCGATCGATCGTGGCGGCGACGTGCCCGATCAGCCCGCCTGGGTGAGCCGGAAAGTCGTCCAGCCCCTCGGGCGTCGGAGCCCAGGCGCCCTGGTAGCCGTCATAGACGTGCAGCACGTCGACGGCGCGCGGGCCACTCAGCTCGGTCAGGCCGATGCCCCAGGCGAGGCTCGCGACCGGCGCCTCGTGCTCCTGGGCCTCGGCGCAGCCGACGTACGCCTCACCGAGGGGGCGACCGGCGAGGTCGACGTAGAAGTTCGCCCCACAGTCGCGCGGATCGCGCACGGCGACCAGGTCACCGACGCGGTTGAACAGGTAGCGCCAGGTCGCGCCCGTTGCCGGATCGTCCGAGTCGGGGTCGGTCGTGGCGACCCGGCGTCCGATGCTGTCGAGGAAGAAGTGACGGACGACCCGTCGCCCGGCCACGACGCCGGTCAGCGCCGCGGGTGCATCCTTCTTGGTCTGCGCGCGCTCTACGCGCACGATGCCGCCGTCCGCGCGGTAGTGAATGAACAGCCGGTAGATCTCGAGCGCGTCGGTGCCCGGCTGCCGGTTGCGAAGCACCTTGTCGATGGTCCGGCCGTGCCCGTCGCTGCGCACGGTCAAGGGCGTGTCGCGGAAGGCGCTGTCGGAGGCGAGATCGAGCGGATCGTGGACGTCGAACGAGAGCGCGTGGTGGACGGTGAGCGTGGCCGCCCCGTCCTCGGCGATCGTCGCCACGACGCGACCGAAGGCGTCGTAGCGGCTCTGCGAGGCGGGCGTGAGCGACGGGCGCGCGAGCGCATCGGTCAACGCGCCGGGGTCGCCGGCGAACCAAGACGGCTGGTAGCTGCGCCGCACGCTGCCGCGGCGATCGAGCTCGAAGACGCCGCTCTTGACCCAGCGATGCGTGCTCGCGTCCTCGCCGCTCGAGAGCACGGCGCGGGTGCGCCCGTGGCCGTCGGCGTAGGCGATGGTCTCGAGCGTGTCCGTCGCGTCGGTGCAGGAGAAGAACCTGAGCAGGCGCACCCGGGTCACCGGCGTCGTCACGGGGTTCTCGGGATCCACGTAGGTGACGCGTACCTGCGGCCACGAACCCGCGCAGCCCGCGACGTCGGGCGCGCGGCTCAGCGTCGCTCGGCCCAGGCCATCATGGGACACGCTGGTGATCTCGCCGTTGGGATCGACCACCTGGATCGCCGTCATGAGCCCGCGATCCCAGGTCGCCGTGGTCACCATGCCGCCGATGCCGCCGCCCGAGGTGCGCTTGGTGGCGACCCCTTGCTCGACGGGCGTGAGGGAATAGTCGGGGTCGTAGGTCACGAGTCCCAGGCGCAAGCAGCCGCTGATGGTCCAGGCGTCGCCGCCGGCGCACTCGAGCAGCTCGTTGCCCCAGACGTCGTACACGGTGGACGTCACCACATCCTCGGGGACGGGCGTGCCGTAGCCCTCGCTCTCGGCATCACCCTCGAAGCGCGGCGAGACCGGCTGCCGGACCTTCTGCACGGTCCGCAGCACGTCGCCGCCGGGCGAGTGCGAGACGGTGGTTTCACGGAGCGGCGCAGGGTCGCCGTGGCCGTCGACATGGCCGCGGTGGGCGCGCCAGAGCCAGCGGGTCTCGGTGCCGGCGACGTTCACCCAGGTCGCGTGCTGGACCACGCGCTCATCGGGCAAGGGTTCGTCGTGCTCGCCGCGCACGCGGCCGTGCGCGGTGCTCTGCAGGGCGTGGCCGAGGCCGTCGATCTCCTCGGTGGTCGCACGCATGTGGGCGTAGCCGGCGCCGCGCAGGCGGACCTCGTGGCTCTCGGTCCCGCCCGGCCGCACGACCCCGGGCAGCGCCAGCGTGGCCGTCGAGGGCACGAAGGCGCCAGTGTCGTAGCTCAGCACGTCGAACTGCGAGGCGTACGCGTGCATCACGGCCACGCCCGACAGGCCGACCGCGACGCGCCGTAGGGTGTACGTGCGGTGCGAGCCGCCCAGGTAGCGGCCCGCGGCGTCGAAGCTCTCGCTCGCGTAGATTGCGCCCTTGAGCGCCTCATCGGGGTTGTCGGCCAGGCGGTCGGAGGCGACGCGATCGGCGCGCCGGCCCTGGTGCATCGAGACGCGCTCGATCATGGTCGGCTGGTTGGCGTCACCGATGCGGATGGTCTCGGCCATGCCGAAACCGCGGAGCTCCTGCTCGATGCCCTCGTAGTAGCCGTCGTGGTAGCGAAAGCGCGTCGTGGTCACCGTGGGAGTCATGCCCAGCGCGTCCAGGCGATCGCTGACGTCGACCTGGCGCACGATCGTGGTGATCACCGGGCTGCCGCCGGAGCGACGCACGCATTCGCCCGTCGCGGCCTGTACCTTCGCGTCGCAGCCGGTCGAGCCACCGCTCCAGTCGTGCCGCTCGCAGCCGGCCCCGGTGCACGCCGCGGCCTCGGCGAGGTCGGCGAGATAGTCCGCGACGCTCGACTCGTGGCGGAGCTCGGTGCGTGCGCCGAAGCTGTTGTCGACCGAGGCGAGCAGCCGCGGGCGCCGTCCGCCCATGGGATCGACCCACTGCCAGGCGTCGGCGCGTGCGTACACGATGTCCAGGGTCCCGCTGCCGTCCACGTCGACGAGCCGCACGCGCGTGTCGAAGGCCGGCGCGAAGGGCGTCTCGGCGAGGCGCACGCGCGGCGTGAAGCCATGACCAGCGCGATTGAACCAGACGTCGACCTCATCGTAGCGGACCCGCAGCAGGTCGTCGACACCATCGGCGTTGACATCGGCGAGGTGCACGCCCTCGGTCTCGGGGTCGAGCTCTGCCGGCGGTGTGGCCATCTCTACGTGGCGGTTCGGCGTCAGCCCGGCAGGGCAGTCGGCGCTGCCCACGCCGAACCCTGCGGCGCCACGTCCCGGCCAGTAGATCACCTGGCCGTCGCGGATCTTGGCGATGTCGGTGAGGCCGTCGCCGTTCAGGTCGCCGAGGTGGACCTCCGGATCGGCGAAGTCGAGCGGCACCCCCGCGACCGGCAGGCAGGTCTCGATCGGTGCGGTCGACAGGGCGTACGTGCCGGTCGTGGCCTGCCACGTCGCGTGACCGTAGCGGCCATCGCCGCCCGCCACCCAGCCGAGGTTGAGCCAGATCTGCATCGAGTTGCCGGTCGTGCGCACGACGTCGACCAGGTGGTCGTTGTTGACGTCGAACTGGCGCAGGCGTGCGCCGTCGTGGGCGAAGTCGATGCGCGGGTCCGGGTCGTTCGCGGGCAGCAGGCGCTTGAGGTACGCCCAGCGCCAGCCCTGCTGGGCGGGCGACACCGAGGCGCTGGCGTCGGCGCCGCGCACCGGCGTGAAGTAGCCAGTGCTGGCGGTGCGCGGCAGGTGCTGGTAGTCCGAGCGGCCGTCGCCGTCGACGTCCATGGGTGACAGGTTGGCGTTGGTCAGGCGCAAGACGTTGCCGAGATCGCTGCGCATCGGCATGAGCACGGGTCCGGAGAAGCTGCCCGCGCTCGCGGGGCTCGCCGCGGCGCCAGCGAAGCCGTTGAAGTAGACGCCGACCGCGGGATCGCCGCCCGAGGTCTGGAAGTGCGCCGGATCCGTGACCACCAGATCCGCGAGGCCATCGCTGTTGACATCGAACAGATCGGCGTTCGCGCCGACCGACCACGGCGGGCTGGTCGGCGAGCTGTGCACGGTCGCGTCGGTGCCGCCGAACCCGGGGGCGAAGGAGAAGGAGGCCGGCTGCGTGGTGTAGCTGAGCCGGATGGGTGCCAGGCGCTTGCCGACGTAGGCCTCGCCGAGCGCGCTCTCGGCGAGGTCGGACCTGCCGATCACCGCCCCGGTGATCGGATCGATGCTGGAGGGACGGCCTTCGAGCTCGACGGTCGCGAGCAGCGACCAGAAGCTCGCCGGATGGTAGCCGAGGTGGTAGCGCCGGACGAGCGTGCGCGCGCCGGGCGCGCCCTCGGCCGACGTCAGCTCGACGCGGCGGAGGCGCCTGGCCGTGCGGATCTGCCAGCCGCTGGCGAAGCTGATCTGCACGTCGGGGCGGCTCCCGTAGACGAAGTGCACGCGCCGGCCGTAGTCGGTGAGCGGCGCGGCGCAGCGCCGGCGCGCCTCGCTGTCGGCGAGCTCCCCGCACGAGCCGTGCGGCGACGTGTAGTAGACGTCGGCCAGGTAGCGCTGGCCTTCGTGCTCGTCGTGCAGGTGGTAGATGGTCGAGCCATGGGGATCGGCCACGCGCGTGATGAGCCAGCGGTAGACCCGGCCCTGGCCAGCCGGCAGCTCGCTGTGCAGCGCCGCGACGCTGCGCACGACCGCCTCGCCCGGACCATCACCCGCCGGCAACGCGCCGAAGTCGAAACGCGACCCGTCGGGCGCGTGGACGACCCAGCGTCGGCCGTCGGGGGCGCGGAAGAAGCGCAGAAAGCCCCCTTCGACGCGTGCGCGGTACTGCTGCCAGCCGGCCAGCTCGGTGGGTACTGGGGCGCAGCCCGGCGCGCCGCAGTCGGCGATCTCGATCGCCGCCGAGTCGACCGGCACCAGCTCCTGCCCGCCATTGTAGAAGAAGCGGTCCTCCTCGCCTTGCCACGCCGGTCCGTCGACATAGCGAGGCATGCCACGATCCGACTGGCGCGCGATGAACGGGACCTCGAGCGACCAGCCCAGTCCGAGCGGGCCGGAAACGGCCCGCTCGGACTGGGCTGCTCGCTCGCGGTCCCGTTCATCGCGCGCCAGTCGCATCGTGGCATGCCTCGCTATGTCGACGCACCCG
>JBKJOI010000579.1:0-10414 GCA_046595695.1 Haliangiales bacterium
GGAGGGCAAGCCGCTCGTCGCGCCCCCGGCGTCGCTCACGCGGCTGGTGGTGCTGGACGGGACCTGGCCGCAGGCGCGCCGGATGCTGCAGCGGTTACCCGAGCTGCGCGGGATGCCGCGCCTGGCGCTGCCACCGCCGACGGTGGCGCGGGCCCGGTTGCGGAGGACGCGCGAGCTCGAGGAGATGTCGACGCTCGAGGCGATCGCGCACGCGCTGGCGTGGCTCGAGGGCGAGGCGATCGCGCGGCCGCTATTCGATCTGCACGATGCGTTCGTGGGCCGGTCCAAGCCGTAGGCGGCGCGGGGGCAGCGCGGGCTACGCGTGGGGCCTGCATTTATTCATGGGAAGTTGCGCGAGTTTACGCAGGTTCCCGCAGATCGTCGGGCCGCGCCGTGCGTGGGTAATCTCTGCAAAGGAGATCGCTCATGATGTCGCGCTCGCTGCTCGGTTCGGTTCTCGCGTCGCTCGCGCTGTCCTTCTCGGTGGCTGCCGGCGCCGGCTGCGCGGGGCGCGCGGCGCCCGGTGCCCGAGGGGCTTCGGTCGGGGCGGCAGCATCCGAGGACGGGTCCGAGCCGGCCGACCCGCAGGCACGGCGCGCCGCAGTGCGTACGCGCCTGGCCGCGCAGCGCGCCGTGCAGCTGGAACGCCTGCGTGCCTACCGCGCCGCCGGTGAGTTCCCGCGCCAGCGTCTCGAGCCCGACGATCGCGTCAACCTGCTCGTCGACGACGACGGCACGCTCGCCGCGGTCGCGAGCCTCATGGAGCAGGCCGGCCTGGGCGAGCTCGTGCGCGTCACCGCGGCGCACTCGAACACGCTGCGCCTCTTCTACGTGCAGGACGGGCCGCTCGTGGCCTGGATCCTCGAGTCGGGGCTGACCAAGGAAGAGGTCGACCTCATCCAGGAGCCGTACGCGTTCGACACGCGCAACCCCACCGCGCGCGAGCGCGAGCGCCAGCGCCTCGTCGATCAGCTCGTCCAGGTGGAGGCGCGCCTCGAGCGCGACGCCGAGGCGAGCCTGGATCTCGCGACGGATCGTCTGCTCGTGCGGCTGGAGCGCCAGGAGCGCGCCTCGATCCGGTAGTCCGCGCCGCCCTACGGGGCTTCGGCCGGGGCGGGCGCCGCCTCGTCACCGCCGCCGCCGAGGCGCTTGCCGCACTCGTCCATCCGCTGCCCGGCGCGATCGACCGCCACCTGGTCGACGCTCGTGAACACCGCGTCCTGGCGCGTGCGCAGCTCGACGCGCAGCCGTTCGACCGCCGCCTGCGCGCACGCCGCATCGCTGCAAGCGCAGACCTCGTCGGCCGCGCGCTCGACGAACGGCACGACCTCGGTGCCGAGCGGGACGCCGATCTGCCGCGCGTAGCAGACGACGCCGCGATCGTGCGCCGCATCGATGCCCGCGCGATCCGCGGGATTCTCGAGCTCCGCCTGCCGCGTCAGCAACGACTCCATTGCCGCCTGCGCGCAATCCTCGTCAGCGCAGGCGCACACCTTCTCCGCCGCCGCCGCGAGCTCACGAACCGCAGGCGACTCGGACGCGCCGCCCGCAGCGCCCGCGCCCGCCCCGGCTCCTGCCGCTCCGCCGCACGCCGCGCACGCGACCCACGCCAACATCAGCACCACTCTTCCCATGGGGGACAGGATCTACCCTCTCAACACTCCGACATCACGAGGTTTCTGGCGCTAAACGCGCGTTTCCTGAATGCAGGGCTTACAGCCACGCTGGAGAGGTAAACGCGCGTTTAGCGCCAGGAGCCCAACGATTTCATCTGCTTGGACCCCCGGATCCTGTCCCCCGGTCGGGTAAGCTGCGCGCGTGGGACTTGTTGACCTGGATTCGTTGCGCTTCGAGAACCGGTACGCGCGGCTGTCGCCGGCGCTGTATGCCAGCGTCAGGCCCGAGGCGCTGCGCGCGCCGCGGCTGGTCGCGTTCAATGCGGACGCGGCGGCGTTGCTCGGGCTCGACCCGGCGCAGGCGGCGCGGGCCGATTTCGGCGAGTACTTCGGGGGGGCGCGCGTGCCGGCGGGCGCCGACCCGGTTGCCATGCGCTACGCCGGGCACCAGTTCGGCGTCTACGTGCCGCAGCTGGGAGACGGGCGCGCGCTGCTCTACGGTGAGGTCGTCGGCGCGGGCGGGCAGCGCTGGGATGTGCACGTGAAGGGCAGCGGCCGCACGCCGTTCTCGCGCGGCGGCGACGGCCGCGCCGTGCTGCGCTCGACCATCCGCGAGTACCTGTGCAGCGAGGCGATGCACGGCCTGGGCATCCCGACCACGCGCGCCTTGTGCATCATCGGCTCGGAGGCGCCCGTGCAGCGCGAGCGCGTCGAGACCGCCGCGACGCTAGTGCGGCTGGCGCCCTCGCACGTGCGCTTCGGCAGCTTCGAGATGTTCGCGCACATCCGCCGGCCCGAGCTGGTGCGCGAGCTGGCCGAGCACGTGATCGCGAGCCACTTCGGCGACTGGGTCGGCGTGCCGGATCGCTTCGCGCGCCTGCTCCGCGAGGCGGTCGTGCGCACCGCGCGGCTGGTCGCCGCGTGGCAAGCGGTCGGCTTCGCGCACGGCGTGATGAACACCGACAACATGTCGATCCTGGGCCTGACGCTCGACTACGGCCCGTTCGGGTTCCTCGACGCCTACGACCCGGGCTTCGTCTGCAACCACTCCGACGAGGGCGGGCGCTACGCGTTCGCGCGCCAGCCGCAGGTGGCCGCTTGGAACCTCGCTTGCCTGGCCGAGGCGTTCCTCGACCTCGTCGGCGAGGACGACGCGCGCGCCGCGCTCGCGGCGTTCGACGCGGCGTTCGCGGACGCGGCGGCGGAGCGCACGCAGGCCAAGCTCGGGCTGCGCGAGTGGCGCGGCGACGACGACGAGCAGCTCGCGGCCTCGCTCTTGCGGCTGATGGCCGACAGCGCCGCCGACCACACGCGCTTCTGGCGCGCGCTCGGCGACTTCGCCGCGCAGACGGACGCGGGGCCGCGCGATGCCTTTCTCGCCCAGCACATCACCGACGTGCGCGCGTTCACCGCGTGGGCCGCCGCGTACCGCACGCGCCTGCGCGCCGAGGGCAGCGTCGACGCCGAGCGGCGCGCGCGGATGCAGCGCGCGAACCCGGCGATCGTCCTGCGGAACCACCTGGCGCAGGAGGCGATCGAGCGCGCCGAGCGGGGCGACTTCGCCGAGGTCGAGCGCCTGCGTGCCCGGCTCGCGGATCCGTTCAGCGAGCGCACCGACGCGGCGAGCGCGGCCGATGCCGAGCCTCCGCCCGCGCACCGGCGCCACCTCGCGGTGTCCTGTTCGAGCTGAGCGGTCCGGCTCCTCGCGCGCCGGCGTCAGCGCTGGCCGGTGCGTGCAGCGTTCTGCAGACAGGCGCGGACGCGGCGGCTGGCGACCACGATGCGCTGGACCTCGGCGTCGGTGGGCACGACGTCGCCGTACCGAGAGAGCTCGGCGGCGCCGCGACGTGAGGCGACGCGCATGCACTCCGCGCCGCTGCAGGTGCAGGTCTCCTCGGCCCAGCGCTCGGCGACGCGCGCCGCCTGCTCGCCCGCGCTGACGAAGAGCGCCCGGCGCAGCTGCAGCCGTGCGACGTCGTCGTCGACAGCGCGCGCCGGAGGCAGCGCAGCCGCCGCCGGCGGCGCGGCCGGCCCGTGACGCGTCGCCACCGCTCCGCCACAGCCTCCCGCGAACAGCACCACCAGCAACGTGAGCGCGCGCATGCAGAGAGTCTGCCCGCGCGCCGGCGGCGCCGAGGGACACTTTGCCTCCGCGAAATGGCGCTATTCGGTCCGCGCGCGGACTTCGGGCGCGGCTGCCGCCAGCCTCGTGCAGCACGTCGTGCAGCACGTCGTGCAGCACGTCGTGGCCCGCCCCGGAAGCCCCGCTGTCCCGCCGCGACGTGCCCCCGCACCACCGCCGTGCCACGAAAGCGTGCCTCGGCTATCATGCGCCGCGACATGAGCCACGCCGTCCGCCCCACGATCCGGAACCGATCATGACCGTCGAGACCCTCGAAGCCCTGCTCGCGCGCGCCGAGCTGTGGCGCGCCGGTGACAGCGACGCGACCACCGTCGCCGAGCTGGCGGCGCTCATCGAGCGACGCGCCGAGGCCGAGCTGCGCGAGCGCTTCGCCGGCCCGCTCGAGTTCGGCACCGCCGGCCTGCGCGGCGTGATCGGCGCCGGCGAGAGCCGGATGAACCGCGCGGTGGTGCGCCGCGCCACCGCGGGCCTGGCGCGCTACCTGCTGGCCCACCTGCCCGACGCGACGACGCGCGGCGTGGTTGTGGGGCGTGACGGCCGCACGCTGTCGCGCGAGCTCGCCGAGGACACCGCCGGTGTGCTCGCGGCGCACGGCATCCCCGCGCTCTACTTCCCGGATCTGGCGCCCACGCCGGTCACCGCGTTCGCGACGCTGCACCTGGGCGCCGCCGGCGCGGTCATGGTGACCGCCAGCCACAACCCGCCCGAGTACAACGGCTACAAGGTCTACTGGGACAACGGCGCGCAGATCGTGCCGCCCCACGATATCGGCATCGCCGCCGAGATCGCGCGCGTCGGCCCGGCCCGCGAGGTGCCCATCCTGGCGCCCGCCGAGGCGCGCGCGCGCGGGCTGTGGCGCGACCTGCCCGACGACGTCGGCCGCGCCTACCTGGACGCGATCGCGCGCGAGCAGCGGCATCCGCGCGGCGGCGGGCGCGACCTCGGCGTCGTCTACACCGCCATGCACGGCGTCGGCGGCCGCTGGGTGATGGCGGCGCTCGCGCAAGCCGGCTTCGCGAGCGTGCACGCGGTGCCACAGCAGTTCGAGCCCGACGGCGCGTTCCCGACGGTGCGCTTCCCCAACCCCGAGGAGCCGGGCGCGCTCGACCTGTCGCTCGCGCTCGCCGAGCAGCAGAAGGCGGAGATCATCTTCGCCAACGATCCCGACGCGGATCGCCTGGCGGTGGTCGCGCGCGGTCGGGACGGCGTCCTGCGCGCGCTCACCGGCAACGAGGTCGGCGTGATCATGGGCCACTACTGCCTCACCCAGACCGTGCCGCGGCCGGCCCAGCCCAGCGTGATGACCACGATCGTGTCGTCGCCGCAGCTCGGCGTGATCGCGCACGACCTGGGCGCGCTCTACGACGAGACGCTCACCGGATTCAAGTGGATCGCCAACCGCGCCCTCGAGCGCGCGCGCGAGGACGGCGCCGACTTCCTCTTCGGCTACGAGGAGGCGCTCGGCTACACCGTCGGCACCGTCGCGCGCGACAAGGACGGCGTGGGCGCGGCGCTGGTCTTCGCCGATCTCGCCGCGTGGTGCCGCGCGCGCGGTGTGACCGTGCTCGACTACCTTGAAGAGATCCAGCGCGCGCACGGCCTGTTCGTCGCGACGCAGAAGAACTTCACCTATCCGGGCGCGGTCGGCGCGCAGACCATCGTTCACATCATGGACGGCTTCCGCGCGCGGCCGCCAGCGCGCATCGGCGAGCTCGCGGTCGTCAAGCTCAAGGACTACAAGCTCGGCCTCGGGCTCGAGGGCACCAGGATGCCGCCCTCGAACGTGATCGCCTACGAGCTCGAGGGCGGGTCGCGCGTCACGCTACGTCCGTCGGGCACCGAGCCCAAGATCAAGTACTACTTCGACCTGCGCGAGACGCTGCAGCCGGGCGAGCCGCTCGCCGGGTCGCGCGCGCGCGCGACCGCGCGTCTGGAGGTGCTCGCCAAGGCCTTCCTGGGCCTGGCGATCGAGCGAGGGCAGCCCGCGTGAGCGCCGCGCAGCCGGACGATCCACTGGTCGGCGCCACCGTCGGCAACTACAAGATCGTGGGCGAGCTCGGCAAGGGGGGTATGGGCGCGGTCTACGTCGCCGAGCACTCGCTCATCGGCAAGAAGGTCGCCGTGAAGGTGCTGCTGCCCAAGTTCTCGGCGAACGCCGACATCGTGCAGCGCTTCTTCAACGAGGCGAAGGCCGCGGCGATGATCCAGCACTCGGGGATCTGCGAGGTCTTCGACTTCGGCAAGCTGCCGAGCGGCGAGGGCTACATCGTCATGGAGTTCCTCCAGGGCGAGAGCCTGACGGCGCGGCTCAAGCGCGACGGCGTGGTGCCGTTCGCCGAGCTGGTCGGCATCGCGCGCCAGGTCGCGGCCGCGGTCGGCGCCGCGCACGCCAAGGAGATCGTCCACCGCGACCTCAAGCCCGACAACGTGTACCTCCTGCCCGACGAGGCCATGCCGTTCGGCGTGCGCGTGAAGGTGCTCGACTTCGGCATCGCCAAGCTCGCCGACGACGGCGAGCCCGACGAGGTCAAGACGCAGGCGGGCGAGCTGCTGGGCACGCCCTTCTACATGTCGCCCGAGCAGTGCCGCGGCGCCGGCGAGGTCGACGCGCGCTCCGACATCTACGCGCTCGGCTGCATCCTGTACCAGATGGCGACCGGGACGGTGCCGTTCGACGCCAAGGGCACCGGCGCCTTGATCGCCGCGCACATCTACGAGGATCCGCCGCCACCACGCACGATCGACGCCAACCTGGCGCCGGCGCTGGAGAAGGTGATCCTGCGCGCGCTCGCGAAGGATGTGAAGGATCGGCAGCAGACGATGGACGCCCTCGTCGACGAGCTCGAGGCGGCTTCGATTCCCCCGCGCACGACCGGTGTCGTCGCGACCGCCGCGCCTTCCAGGGCCGAGCCGCCCAAGGCCACGTCGCCTGCCAAGCCAGCGCAGTCGGCGCAGTCGGTGCAGGCGTCCCAGCCCACCTCGCCGAAACCGCCGCCATCGAGCCTGCCGCCGCTGCCGCCGCTGGCTTCGCCGGCCCGTCGCAACAAGATGATCGGCATGGTCGTCGCCGGCGTCGCGGCCGTCGCGATCCTGATCTTCGCGATGCGCGGCAAGGATCGCAGCGCAGGCAAGGGCGCCGGCGGAGCGGCCGCGATCGCGACCGACGCGGCGCCCGTCGCCTCCGTCACGCCCGTCGACGCCGCGCCGCTCCAGCCGACCGCCGATGCCGCGCCGCTCACCTGCGACGCCGGCGATCTGGCCGCGTGCGTGGCGATCGCCGATCGCGGCGCGCTCACCGATCCCGCCGCGGCCGCCACGCTCTACAAGAAGGCCTGCGACGGCGGCGTCGTCGACGGCTGCGTCCGCCACGGCCTGGCCGTCGAGCGCGGCCGCGGCGTCGAGCGCGACCTGTCGCGCGCGTTCGCGATCTACTTCGAGGCCTGCGACAAGAAGCACGCCGACGGCTGCGCGCTGCTCGCGTCCATGTACGAAGACGGCAAGGGCGTGAACACCGACACCAGCAAGGCGGTCGCGCTGTACTCGCGCGCCTGCGAGAACGGCAGCGGCCAGGGCTGCACCGGCAGCGGCGTGCTGCACGCGATGGGGCAGGGCGTCACCATCGACGCGGCGCGCGCGGCCGGTCTGTTCACGCGCGCCTGCGAGCTGGGCGATCCGGTCGGGTGCCTGCGCGCCGGTCGCGCCTGGCAGCGAGGGCTGGGCACTGCGGCCGACGCCGCCAAGGCCAAGCTCACGTGGGTCGCGCTGCAGAAGGAACTCCCGCCGCGCTGCGAGCGCGGCGACGCCCGCGCCTGCGAGGTCCTCGGCATCATCCGGCACCAGGGCCTGGGCGCGCCCGCCGACGTGAGCGGCGCCAAGCTGATCGAGCGCGCCTGCGAGCTCGGCTTCGCGCGCGCCTGCTCCGAGTCGGCTGCATTCGCCGCGATGGCCGCCCCGAACAGCGCCGAGAAGTCGCGCGAGCTGGTGCAGAAGGCCTGCGACGGCGGCGACGACCTGGGCTGCGCGCTGCTGGCTCGTCTGTTGCTCCAGGGCGGCGAGGTGGAGCGCGCGCTCGAGCTCTACGAGCGCGCCTGCGCCGCGGGCGGCGAGTCGGGCTGCGCGGATCTCGCCGGGCTCTACGACACCGGCGGCCCGGTGCAGCAGGATCAGGCGCGCGCGACCACGATGTTCCGCCGCGCTTGCGATGGCGGCAGCTTCCGCGGCTGCCTCGGCCTGGGCGTGCGCCTGTTCGAGGGCACCGGCGGCCGCAAGGACGAGCGGCGCGCGCGCGTCTCCGCCGAAAAGGCATGCAAGCTCGAGCCGAGCGCCTGCTGGCTGTACGCCCGCTTCCTGGCCACCGGCGTCGGCGGCGCGGCCGACGTGGAGCAGGCGAAGCAGCTCTACACCACCGCCTGCCACGCCGGCGAGGAGAGCGCGTGCCCGTTCATGAACGATCCGCTCCCGGCTCCCGATGCCGGGCCGCTGCCGCTGCGCGCGCCCGCCGATGCGGGCACAGCCGCCGCGACGCCGTGAGCGCGCGCAACGCCTTCGCTTCCGCGCGCATCATAATTCCAATAGCAAACCGATGACTTAGACAGCGTTGCGCGCGGTCGTCGGGCGTTGCCGCACCGCGTCGTAAGCCTGGCATTCAACCCGACGATTTGGTACATGAGGGCGCGAATGAGCACTCCAGCAGCGTCCACCAGCGTGTCTCGATTGGGTCGGCTGTGGCAGGCGCCCATCGGCAAGAAGGCCGTGATGGCGCTGACCGGCGTCGTCCTCTACGGCTTCGCCCTCGTCCACATGGCCGGCAACCTCCAGTTCTTCCTCGGCCAGGAGACTTTCGACGCGTACGGCGCGGGGCTCAAGGCGACGCCGCTCCTGCTCTGGGGCGTGCGCGGGGTGTTGCTGCTGGCGGTGGTGCTGCACATTGTCTCGGCGCTGGCGCTGACGGCGCGCAAGCGCGCGGCCCGGCCGCACGGCTACAAGCGCCATGGCCGCGTGGCCGCCAGCTACGCCGCGAGCTCCATGTTCTGGGGCGGCCTGGTGCTGCTCGCTTTCCTGGTCTTCCACATCCTCCACTTCACCACCGGCCAAGCGCACCCGACGTTCGTCGAGGGTGCGGCGCACGCCAACGTCGTTAGCGGGTTCTCGATCGTGCCGGTGGCGATCGGCTACATCGTCGCCATGATCGCGCTGGCGCTGCACCTCTACCACGGCGTCTCGAGCGGCTTCCAGACGCTCGGGATCAACCATCCCAAGTACACGCCGCGGATCCAGCTCGGCGCCAAGCTGTTCGCCGTCGTCGTCACCCTCGGCTTCGTGACCATTCCCCTCGCCGTGCTCGCCGGCTACGGCGCGGCCTCGTAGCGCTTTCGTAGCACCCAGGCCAGGAGTCCAGGACAACCATGCAGTTGGACGCGCAGATCCCTTCGGGACCGATCGAGAAGAAGTGGGAAGAGCACCGCTTCCACATGAAGCTGGTGAACCCCGCGAACAAGCGGAAGTTCAGCGTGATCGTCGTCGGCACCGGGCTGGCCGGGGCCTCGGCGGCGGCGTCGATGGCCGAGCTCGGCTACAACGTGCACGCGTTCTGCTTCCAGGACTCGCCGCGGCGCGCGCACTCGATCGCGGCGCAGGGCGGCATCAACGCCGCAAAGAACTACCAGAACGACGGCGACAGCGTCTTCCGCCTGTTCTACGACACGGTCAAGGGTGGCGACTTCCGCGCCCGCGAGGCCAACGTCTACCGGCTCGCGCAGATCAGCGTGAACATCATCGATCAGTGCGTCGCGCAGGGCGTGCCGTTCGCGCGCGAGTACGGCGGCACGCTGGCCAACCGCAGCTTCGGCGGCGCGCAGGTGTCGCGCACGTTCTACGCGCGCGGCCAGACCGGGCAGCAGCTGCTGCTCGGCGCCTACCAGGCGCTGGAGCGGCAGATCGGCCTCAGCAAGGTGAAGATGAGCGCGCGCACCGAGATGCTCGACCTCGTCGTCATCGACGGCAAGGCGCGCGGCGTGGTGACGCGCCACCTGGTGACCGGCAAGATCGAGTGTCACATCGCCGACGCGGTGGTGCTGGCCACCGGCGGCTACGGCAATGTGTTCTTCCTGTCGACCAACGCCAAGGGCTCGAACGCGACGGCGATCTGGCGCGCGCACCGCAAGGGCGCGGCGTTCGCCAACCCCTGCTACACGCAGATCCACCCGACTTGCATCCCGGTGTCGGGCGACTACCAGTCCAAGCTCACGCTCATGTCGGAGAGCCTGCGCAACGACGGGCGCATCTGGGTGCCGCTCAAGAAGGGCGACACCCGCTCGCCCGACCAGATCCCGGAGGGCGAGCGCGACTACTACCTCGAGCGTCGCTACCCGAGCTTCGGCAACCTGGTGCCGCGCGACGTCGCGTCGCGCAACGCCAAGCAGGTCTGCGACGAGGGTCGCGGTGTCGGCCCGGGCGGGCTCGGCGTCTACCTCGACTTCGCCGATGCGGTGAAGCGCCTGGGCGAGTCGACGGTGCGCGAGCGCTACAGCAACCTGTTCGAGATGTACGAGCGCATCACCGGCGAGAACCCCTACAAGGTGCCCATGCGCATCTACCCGGCCATCCACTACACGATGGGCGGGCTGTGGGTCGACTATAACTTGCAGTCGACCAT
>JBKJOI010000618.1:0-15558 GCA_046595695.1 Haliangiales bacterium
GCTACTCCGCGCCTCGAGGAGGTCGCCTCGATGCTGGGAATTTCGCCGACTTCATCAGGATGTGTGCGCAGGCGAAGGCGGAGGGCTGGGAGGGCGTGGTCATCCACGACCCGCACGCCCTAGTCACACGGCGCGGATCGGCGACTCCGCCCGCGATGGATGGCCTGCGCGCGTGCGTCGGTCCGTGCGCGTGAGAACGTGCCCGAGGAGCTTTCGCAGCTCGCTGATCCAGAGCACCAGGCTCGCCATGGCCGTGCACATCAGCCACTGATCGATCGTGAGCGGCTCGGCGCCGAACGCTGCGTTGAGGAATCCGACATGCACCACGGCGATCTGGAGCACCACGCCGAGCGCGACCGCACCCCAGAGCCACGGGTTCACGAACAGGTGGCGGGACGCGCTGGTCGTCTCCGAGCGGGCGTTGAAGCACTTGAACAGCTGCGCGAGCACCAGCGTGGTGAACCCCGCGGTGCGCGTTGCCGAGATCACACGTGCCCTCGATCAGCCCGCCCGGCAGGTAGAGGTCGATGGTGGCCAGCGTCGCCACGGCCATCACCGTACCCAACAGCAGCACGCCCCTCCACATCTGCGCGTCGATCACGCGCTCGGTGAGCCGGCGTGGCGGCCGCGCCATCACGTCGTCGGTCTCGGGGTGCACCTAACCTGAGGCGCGAGGGCCTCCTGCGCTCGGGGGGGCGGATCCAGCGCTCGGCCCGGTTCATGCTCCGGCTCATCGACGACCTGCTCGACTTCGCCAACATCGAGGCCGGGCGGCTGGCGATCCTGCGCCAGTCAAACGATCCGGTCGAGATGATCCTCGAGACCCAGACCGGCTTCGACGCCATGGCGGAGGAGGCCGGCATCCGCTTGACCGCCCACATCCAGCCGCGGCTGCCCCGTCTGCGCGACACACGGGTCAACGGCCGGAGTGCGCCACGGCGAGTGCGATCGTCGATCGTCGATATCTCCACAGGGCGCCGCCGGCGCCGGGAGTGGTCTCGCGCGGCCTGCAGCGAGTCGGTTTCCACCGAGACGACAAGCGGTTGCGATGCCGAGCGAGTCAGTGCTCGAAGGGCGCGGTCGCCTGGTGTCAGCTACGTGGTGCGGCGGTGATAGAAGCTCAGCAAGCCGCCGAGGCGTTCGCGACGGGCGATGGGCGCGTTGTCGTTGACTGGCGTGGCGGAGTGCGAGGACGGCGTGATCAGCCGGTTCTCGAGTCCTTGGTGGTTCCGCTCGTGGTGGTAGTGCTCGACGAACTCGGTGACAGCGTGCCGCAAATGCCGCTCACCAAGCGGCACGAGCTTGCTCTGGCACTCGGACTTGATGGAGAGGACGAAGCGCTCCGCGAAGGCGTTCAAGTTCGGGCTGTGCGCCGGCAGCTTGAGGCACTCGACGCCTGCTCCGCGAAGGACCTCACGAAAGGCGTCGGTGAACAGCGGGTCGCGGTCGTGGATGAGGTGCCTCATCCCCTTCAAGAATCCGTCGACCTCGTCGGTGAGGTCCCGCGCTACCTGCTTCATCCAGGCGCCGCGGGGCTGGCGCACGATGCCGGCGATGTGAACACGGCGGGTCTTGACGTCGATCGCGAAGAACACGAAATGACGCACGAGTCCGGCGAAGGTGAAAGCCCGCCGATCCCGGTGTCGTCGCGCCGGTGAGCTGCCACGAGCCGTTCGCCACGACCGCCCCGTCACGGCGCGCAGCGTGTGGTCTCGTGCACGGCGACCGTCTCGGTGGCGCCGGTGAGCATGGCGATCCCGGAGAGATGGATCTGCTGTCGCGGACCAAGCGAGCGCCGTCGTCGGCGAGCGCGAGCGAGCGCACCTCGTCGTAGTCCTTGCCGAGCACGAAGCCCGATTGCGGACGTGCGTCCGCGTCGAGCGGCGCGACAACGACCTTCTCCCGCCCCGTAAGCACGTCTTGCGCGGTGAATCCCAGCCATACGAGCCTCGGGGAGGCAGACACATCGAAGCCGCGACCGACCGCGCTGCGCGCCGCCCGCTGGTCTGGTCTGGTCAGCCTCAGGTCCCCGGCTCGCCCTCGGTGGCGGCGAGGATATCCGCCGCGTTCCAGTGCTGGGCGTCGTCGGCGAGGTGGCGCAGCAGCCCTTCGAAGGTCACGACCGAGAGCGGCGCGGCGGTCTCGCGCCAGTCGGAAGACAGCGCGAGGCGGCTGCGCAGCGCGGCGGTGAACAGGTCGATCCAGGTCGGTGGGCTGAAGGTGAAGTTCAGCGACAGCGCATCGGTGGTCGCGTGGGTGGAGTGCCAGGTGCCGCGTGGCACGAACAGCAGCGAGCCCGGCTCGAGGACGACCTCGGTGCGGTCGGCAGGCATCGCGTCGGGCATGGGCAGCGTGGCGTAGGACTGGAGCTCGGCATCGACCACCAGGCCCATCGTGTGGCGCGTCATCGGCCGCGTGACGTGGGTGTTCGCGGCGAGCGACCAGGTCTTGCGCCCGTGCAGCTGCAGCACGAAGTTCAGGTTCTGGTCGAAGTGCGGGGCCGTGCCCTTGTCGGCGGGCGTCGCGTAGAGGAGGCACCGCTGCTGGGTGAGCGCGGACAGGCCGAGGTCCGCGCGGATCGCGGCCAGCCACGGCACGAGCTCCGGCATGTACTGGTGCGCCTCGTTGAACAGGAGCCCCATCCCGCCCGCGAACTGCGTGCGCGCCTCGTCGGTCGACGCCATGGTGGCGTTGGCCTCGTCGGCGATGCCGGGCAGGAGCACCTGGACCTGGTCCGGCCACCAGCCGAGGAAGGTGTCGTGCGAGCGAAGGGACGGGATCGCGAGCAGCTCGGCGATCGAATCCCTGACGCCGTGCACCACGAGGGGCTCGTCGCGCTGGATGCGTTCGTTCAGCGCCTGCAACGGGTGCGGAGCGATCAGCGCGGCGAGGCCAGGTTTCATCGCCGGCCACCATGCCACGCACGGCCGCTGCGGACGTGTCGATCTTCGATCTCCATGCGCAGGCGCTCCTGTCCCTCGCCAAAACCTCGATCTATCGAGAAGCATTGCGATCCTCAGCATCGCGGTCGGCGTAAACAGACGATGAGTCGTCTGCTCCTCCTGATGGTCGCCGCCCTTCGTTCTTCGTGCCGCAGTCGGGCGGACCTCGTGCTCGAGAATCTGGCGCTACGGCAGCAGGTGGTCGTGCTCCTGCGGGCAGGGCGGCGCCCGCGAGTGTCGACGTTGGACCGCTGGTTCTGGGTCGTGCTGCGGCGGGTTTGGTCGCGGTGGACGGAGTTCCTCGTGATCGTGAAGCCGGAGACGGTGGTCCGCTGGCACCGTGCGGGCTTCCGGCTCTACTGGAGCTGGCTTTCCCGCCGCGGCCGCGGTGGCCGGCCCACGGCCGACGCCGAGGTGCGCGCGTTGATCCGACGCCTGGCGACCGAGAACCCGACGTGGGGCGCGCCGCGCGTCCACGGCGAGCTGCGGATGCTCGGGTTCGAGGTCTCCGAACGGACGGTCTCGCGCTTCATGCCACGTCGTCGGCCGAATCCCGAAGCCCTTCAGCGCTGGATGACGTTCCTGCGCAACCATCGGGACGCCATCGCCGCCATGGACTTCCTCGTCGTCCCGACGGTGACGTTCCGCGTGCTGTACGTCTGGTTTGCACTCGAGAACGGCCGACGGCGAATCCTCCACTTCAACGTCAGCGACCATACGAGCTCAACTTGGGTCGTCCAGCAACTACGAGAAACGTTCCCGTTCGACACGGCGCTACGACACCCCATCTTCGACCGCGACGCGACCTTCTCGGCGCACGTCGTGTCGACGGTGAAGTCCTTCGACACGGAGCCGACCCGCACGGCGCCTCGGAGTCCGGGGCAGAACGGCGTCGCCGAACGATGGATCGGCAGCGTGCGCCGCGAACTCCTCGACCAGGTCGTCGTGTTCAACGAGCGCCATCTGGAGCGCCTGCTCCGAGACTACGTCGCCTACTATCACGATGACCGTACCCATCTGGGCCTCGCGAAGGCCACTCCCGCGAGCCGCCCAGCGCAGGCGCGTCCCGCCGGACAAGCCGAGGTCGTCGGCCGGCCGAGACTCGGAGGCCTCCACCAACGCCATGAGCGGCACGCCGCCGCGTAGGTCGAGCAGCTTCCCCGTTCTGCAAGCCTCCGTCCGCGCCGCCGCGCGACGACCAAGGCCGGGAGATGTTCACTCGCGCTCAGGTCCTCGCTCGCCGCTCGACCATTCCCGGCCCTCGGCTCGGCCGACTCGCACCTCACTCGCGCCTCCTAAGGTGGCCCAACGACCACGATGACGGCCCAGCGCCACCAGGCCTCGCCCGGCTCCCGGTACGGCGCAACGACCGCGACGGCGGCGAGGTCACCGGCAGCAAAGACCTCGTTGGGGAATTCGATGCTGTCGAGGTCGGGCTCGAGCAGGATGTAGCCGTGGAACGAGTCTTGGCCAGTGACGCGCACCGCGCGCGTGAGCAGGTGGTCGCCGGCGTCTTGCGGCTTCAGCTTACCCGCGTGCAGCAGCCTGCCGACGCGGGTCGCGGCGGCGTCCATGTCGTCGATGGGTGTGGGTGCGGGCAAGCCGCGCGCGAGACGCGCCCGCTTGACCAGCTCGAAGCCAACCGAGCTCGCACTGCGCGCGTCGTTCGGGAGCGTCGTGTAGGTGATGAACAGGCCCGCGACAACGGCGGGGACGGCCTGCTGGATGCCTCCCACGGCGAAGTGGGTCGCGTCTGGATCGAGCAGCACGGCGCGACCCAAGGGGCTATCGAGGCAGGCGGTGACGAGGAGGCGCGGGTCGTCCGAGCCCGTCGATGCCGAGTAGATGCTGGCGCCGTTGATCTGCGCGTTCACGTGCCAGCCAGCCATGAGGCCGAGCGCGATCCGGTCGGCCTTGTCGCCGGCGGGGTCTTCCTGCACGGACACGAAGAAGTAGGGCGCCAGGCGGTTGGCCAAGCGGGTCTCACCCTCCGCAAGAACGAGTGGCGGCAAGCCTGCCTCGCGCCGGACGTTGTTGACGAGCTCGGCCAGCGTGGTCGCGAGCTCACCGCCCGCAGGTGCCGCCGCAGCGTCCAGATCGGTGAGCGCGTAGGTCGGGGTGGCGCTCGGCAGGCGCGCCAGCACGCGTAGCACCGGCGTGCCCAGGAGGCGGTGAGGGGCGAACGCGCTGACCTCGAGCCATGCGCTGGCGTCCTTCGCGTCGAGACCACAGGTGGCGGCAAACGCGGGCAGCGGTATGCTGGCGTCGAGGGCACACTCGGCCACGCCCAAGCGACCGCGGTTCACCAGCACGCGTACCTTTTCCGTCGGTGACAGTACGGTGCCGCGCAATTCGACACGGCCGTCGCCATCGGGCACGAAGTTGGTGGGCTCGAGATGCACGCGCGGAACGCCGTGCGCGAACGCGAGCACCACGTGGTCGCCTTCGCGCCCGAACCAGAAGCCGGCTACTTGATCCTGGCCGACGGCGCCGCCGACCAGGACGAGGGCCTGATCCTTCCATTGTTGGAGAATCTGGTCCTCGCCAACACGGCTCGGTACGTCACCGCTCAAGAACTGCACCTCGACGTTGACGGCGATCGCGCCACACCAGCCTGCCATGAAGTGGCGCAGCGTGTTGCTCGGCGACTGCGCGTGGGTCAAGTAGAAGTGCCCCAGCTCGCGCGCGACGCACGCCATGTCGTCCGTGACCGTCGCGTCCACGCCGCCGCGCGTGCTGTCGAAGAGGACGTCCCAGGGTGCCGGCGTCGACGCGGGGGTCGGCTCGATCGCGGCGGGGAAGGGCCCGGCGAGCGTCCAGGTCGGCACCTCCATGCCGCTAACGTTAGTCTGCGCGCCCCTGGGTGCCGCCGCCGCCAGCTCCTCGAGCTCCTCCGTGCGCGGGAAGGCGTTCTGCGCTGGCGCGGGAGGCTCGGCGGCCGTGTCTCGACGCGTGGGGCCGGCGGCGCAGCCCGGCAGCATGGTCGACGACGCCCACACCATGGCGACGGCCAGCGCCAGCGGGCGCGCCGTGGAAGCGGAGTCAGCGAGCGGGAGCGTGACGGACGGACTCATTGTGGGGCCTCTCTCGTAGCGCGGGCGGGAAGCGTCTACCTTCTGTAGCAGTGGTGCTCGACAGCGTCACGCCCATCCTCTGGCGCCGATCATCCATCAGGAGCTCGATCGCGTGCTCGATCGCCTGGCCTTTCGGGCACACGGCGGGGCTGCAGCTAGAAGTACATGTGGAGGAGGAACGAGACCCGCGGCGAGAAGGTGATATCGAGGAAGGTGGTCGACGTGGTCATCGAGGAGTCAGGCCCCTCCTCGTTATTTTGGCGGGTGTACGTGGCGAGTGGGTTCAGGGCGTTGAAGCCGACAGTCCAGTGGGGCGTGATCCACCAGTCGATGCCCAGGCCCCAACTCAGTTCCACGAGGAGGTTTGACTGAGTGTTGTCGCTGCCATCCGGGTCATCGCTGGCGACGCCGAAGGCCGCGCGGCCGAGCAACAGGAGCTCGAAATCGCCACGGCTGGAAGCAATCAGCGCCGTCCCCGCGCGTTGAGTCGAGGTCAGCTCTGCGCACCCAAAACTAGTAAGCTGCATTTCGTAACAACAATCGGCTGATTACGCGAACATGCGCCGTCTCCGTCAGGCAACGCACGACCGTCGTCAATGTGGCCAGAATGCTGGCCGGTCAGTAGCAAGATGCTAGTCAAACAAGAGACCGAAATCACACTGGCGGGAGCGTTGGCCGGTTGCGTGCAGAGGCTACGCTTCACTTGCGCCTCTCCAGATTCAACCTGTACGTGAACGACTTCCCCGTGGCGGGTACCACGCTCCTCTACAACTCGCTCACCGGCGCGTTCCTGGAGCTCGACAGCGAGACGCACGCCGCCCTCGGTCGCCTCGACCGCGGTGAGATCACGACCGACGAGGTCGCGGTCGATCCAGCATGGCTCGACGACGACGCCCAGTTCCTCGTCCACAGCTACGACGACGACGAGCGCAGCTTCGACGAGTGGTACGAGACCATGCGCTCGCGGACCGACTCGATGTCGGCGATCGTCTCGGTGACGTTCGCTTGCAACCTCGACTGCACGTACTGCTGCCAGGCCGACGTCATGGACGGCAAGACCATGACGCCGGCGACGGGCAAGGCCACAGCGGCCTGGCTGGCCGGCCGCGCCATCGAGATCGGCTCGCGTCGTCTCGACATTACCTTCGTCGGCGGCGAGCCGCTCGTCCAGAAGGCTCGCATCGAGGAGATCGTTGCCGAGTTGCGTGCGCGGCTTGCGCCGCACGGCATCGAGCTCTCCTTCGGGCTCATCACTAACGGCGTCTTCATGACCCGCGAGCTGGTCGAACGCTGGGTGCCGCTCGGGTTGCGCGGCGCGCAGGTGACGCTCGATGGCGACGAGACCACGCATTCGATTACGCGCCGCTCCAAGAAAAATGCCGAGGACTCCTACGCGACCATCTTTCGCAATGTGATCGAGTGCGCTGACCTGATCTCGATCAACGTGAATGGCAATTACCAGGCGGATACGATCAGTGGCTTCCCCGCGCTGATCACGAAGCTTCGCGATGCCGGCCTCAATCCCGGGACGCGCATGCACTTCTCTCCGGCGCTGGCGGCGCTCGGCGCGCCTTCGGAAGCTGCCACAGGGACCTGCACCATGGGCGGTCTCGATCCCGAGTGGATGCTGGGTCTCAAGGACCACGTCAAGCGCAACGGCTTCGAGCCGGGGGACCCGCTGAACATCGGGCCGTGTGCCTTCCACCTGCGCCACAATTACGCGCTCGATCCACTCGGCAACATATATAAATGCCCCGGCTTCTTGGGCAAGGCGGAGTGGGCTATCGGCCACGTCAGCACGGGCTTGACGAGCGCTTACGACCGCGTGGTCGAAGCGCGGCCGCATCGCTCCTCGTGCGGCTCGTGCGCCCACCGCCCCGACTGCGCCGGTGGCTGCATCGCCGCCGAGTGGATCGCCAAGGGCCGAGAAGAAGGCATCAATTGCGAGGGCGAGTACTTCGACAAGAACGGCGACGAGCTGCTCAAGCGCAAGTACGCCTTCACCGTCGCGGCCGAAGATGGCCGCGATCCATTCGAGTTCATCCCGACGATCGAAGTGAAAAACTTCGGTCATGCGGGTCCGGGTGCGGGCCTCGCGCGGCGCTCCTCAGCGCTTCGCGTCCTCGCGGCATAATTACCGTCTGCAGACAAGGACAAGAACACCATGATGACGAAGAATCAGACCGCGACCTCGAACGTGAAGACCTCCGAGCAGCCGAAGACGAAGCTCGTGAAGGGCACGAAGAAACAACAGGCGCCGCTGCCTTGCCGTCCGATCTACGGCTGATCTTGGCCCATAATGAGGCGGTGAGGTGGACCGCTCTCATATTGCTCGTGGCATGCTCGGCATCCCAAGAAACGGTCGATGTCCCGGCGGCGATCCGTTTGGGAACTCACATGGGACTGGAGCCCATGGATCCCACCGTAAACACCGGCATCACGCGAAACATAGCAGAGCTCGTCTATGGCGAGCCACTTTCGGCGTATTTCGAGTCCATGTCGGTCGACGGTTCCGTTGTCCGGCTTCGCCTGCGTGAGCAGCGGTGGCCCGATGCCAGCGCGCTGAATGCAGCGCTAACGCACGCCCAGCTGATCTCGTCATCAGTCGAGGGCCGCACAGTCGTTGCGCGATTCTCCGATCCGGAGGCTGCCCAAGCGATCGCGCTCGATGATCACCTGATCGCCATTGGATCGTACGAGGTCGAGCATAGCGATACGGAGCGACTCGTGCTCACCAGGCGTTCGCCAGGTGATGGACCTCAACGAATCAAGGCAGTCGCTGTCGACACAGAGAGTGAAGAATGGCGCAGGCTGATCGCCAACGAGTTCGATCTGTTGCCTTCGGTACTGCCGGGCACCATCCAGTTCCTGGAACAGGTTCCCAGTCTTCGCATCGTCTATTACGAGTTCCCGCAGACCGCCGCGCTGTGGTTCCAGGTCGCCAGCGGGCCAACGGCTCAGCTCTCGGTGCGTCGCGCGGTCGCTCGGGCCGTTCGAAGGCAGCCTCTAGCTGCCAATGTAACGGGAAGCCCTAATCTCGCGAAACGCATGCCCGAGAACCTAGCGAGCGCTTCGGCCGATCTCGTGGCCGCGGGATACTCCCGCGACCAGCCACTGAAGCTTAGGTTGCTTGTTCACAACGGGCAGTCCGATTTCGTCCGCGCGGCGCTGGTCCTGCAGCAGCAGTTGGCTAGCGTGGGAATACGCTTGGAGATCGAGCCGCTCTCGGTAAAGGAGTTGGTGGCTCGGGTCCTCGCCCGGGACTTCGATATCTTGCTGTTCTACGGGGATACCACATCGCGCAACTGGTCTGTGCTTCGCCGTGGTTCGATGGGCAACATGACAGGATATGCCTCTGACGAATTCGAGGCGGCGGCCGATGCCAACGACGAGGCACTGGCTCGCTCGATCCTTGAGCGTGACATCCCTCTCACGCCGTTATTCGACTTGAACGAGGCCGCGGTGGTTCGCCGTGGGCTTTGCAATGTCCGACCCAAGTTCTCCCATAGCCTTGCATGGCTCGCCGACATTCGCCCCTGCCGCCCAGGCGAGGAGGACTGATCGATGCGGGCTCGACACCTTGGTCTGCTCATGCTCGCCGCCATCGGCGTGGTGCCAATCGTCGTGGCCGGGCTGCTGATGATTCGGCGTGCCGAACGAACCGCGCTCAATGAAGTTCGTGAATCGAACGCCCGAGCCGCTGACCGCGCGACTCGCAGGCTGACCGCCTATGTTGCAGGCCAAGAGCAGCTTCTGCGGACGCTCGGCGACGCGCTCAATCCCGCCGCGGATCTTTCTGCCGAGCAGGCAGAACGTATCGTCAAGGGCTACCGGATCACGTTCGCACACCTTCGCAGTCTCGACGTAGTCGGACCAGATTGCGTCGAGATCGCCTCATCGCGCCTCACCTCGGGGCTCCGCACCCGTTGCGGTGAACCGGCCGTCGACGTGGCGTTGAAGACGGGCAAAGCGTATCGCAGCTCCATCGTGCTCCAGCCAGACCTCGCGCCGTTGATGACCTTTGGCGTGCCGCTCGAGCTCGCCGGCGAGCCAGTCGGGGTCGCGGTCGCCGAGCTGGACATGGTCGCGATCTGGGACGTCGTCCGGGAGATCAAGGTTGGTTCCACCGGGCGAGCTCGGCTAATCGGCGCCGACGGCACTCTGATTGCGCATGGCGATCCCGAGCAAGTTGGGCGCGTATTCTTACGCGAGAAGGACTCGACACTACGCGTCGTCCGCGCCAAATCGGCCGGCCAAGGCATTCGCATGAAGGACTCGCGCGCTCGCGATGTCCTCGCCGTCTGGGCCGAAGTTCCGGACCTGGGCTGGACGGTGGTCATCGAGCAGCCCGTGGCCGAGGCCTTCGCCCCGGCGCGCGCGATGCGGCGCGATCTCTACATCGTGATCGCCGTGGCGCTTGTGCTGGTCGTGGTCGTAGGCCTTGCGATCGGCTCGGGGCCAGTCCGTTCGCTGGAGGCGATGCGTGCGCTCGCGCTGCGGATCGGCAAGGGTGACCTCACGGCGCGCGTGGAGGTCGTGCCCAGGTTGCACGAGCTGCGGACGCTGGCCCAAGGGCTCAATCAGATGGCCGTCGAGCTCACGGATCTGCAGCGCGAGATGCGGGCGCGCGAGCGGCTGAACACGTTTGCAGGAGTGGCGGCGGGGCTGGCGCACGATCTGCAGTTGCCGATCGAGAACGCGCGGGACGCGTGCACGTACGCGCTCGAGCATCCCGACCGGCCGGACGCGCAGCATGTGCTGCGGCGCGCGCTCGACGCGGATCTGTCCAAGCTATCCCGCTTCGTGCGCGATCTCCGCCGGCTGGCGCGCGAGGGCGCGGTGCCGCTGGTGATGCAGGCGGTCGAGCCCGCGGTGGTCGCGCAGCGCGTGACCGAGGACGCCTCGGCGTCGCCGCGCTGGGGCGGCGTGAAGTTCTCGTGGAGCGGTGCCGCGGCGCCGCTCTACGCCGACGAGGATCTAGTCGCGCGCGCGCTCGGCAACCTGGTGTCGAACGCCGCCGACGCCTGCGTCGGCAAGCCCGGCGCGAGCGTGGCGATCGAGGTCAGCGACGACGAGGACGGCAAGATCCTCGATCTCGCCGTACGAGACACCGGACCAGGCATCGATCCGACGCGGTTGTCGGAGATCCTGGTCGGCGATTTCAAATCGGACAAACGCCACAGCGGCGTGGGGCTCGGGCTCGGTGTCGCCCGGCACGTCGCTGCCGCGCACGGTGGAACGCTCACCGCAGAGAGCGTCGTCGGTCAGGGCAGCGTCTTTCGACTACGGCTGGCGCGCAAGCAGCTCTCGGATGGTCCCGTCGAGACTGCCGCGGCGCGTCAAGCGCGGGGAGATGGCTATGTTCGAGGAGTCGAGCGCCAGGGCGCTGCATGAGCAGGTGATCGAGGACCGCATCCTGGACGTCACGGGGGCGCGCGTGAGGGTCCGCGAGTTCATCGTCTCCGAGCGGGGACGGCGACGTGGGTTCCTCGAACTCACCCTGCTCTCGCCGGACGGAACGGCGCGTGAAGCCTGCCTGGTCGACGTGCGCTGCCACGACGAGGCGTGTGCGCTCCTGGCAACGGCCGCTGCAGCTTTTGTGGCCTCGGTTTCCTTCCGAGTTTCCGCGCGTGCGGTGCGAGTCGACTAATGGTAAGGTCGCTTACGTGCATGTGTCGTCGGGAGCCTCTGCGGCGGTGCGTCCTGAGGGCGACCCAGCCCGTACGACGGTGCTGGTCGTCGACGACGAGCCGCGCTTCCACGAGACCATCGCGCGGTACTTGACCGGGTACCGACGACTCTCCGCGTACAACGCGGCGCAGGCGCGCAAGCTGCTGGCCAAGCACCACGTCGACGTGGTGCTGCTGGACCTCGGTCTGCCCGACATTTCAGGAGTGGAGCTACTGCGCGAGTGGCGCAGCGAACGCGACGATTTCGAGGTCGTTGTGGTCACGTGCCATACAGATCTCGCGAATGCGGTCGATTGCGTGAAGGCCGGAGCATTCGACTTCGTTGCCAAGACCATGGAAAGCTACCAGCGAATCGGGGATCACGTGGAGCGCGCGCTCGACAACCGACGGCGCAAGCGCTCGCTCGTCGAGGCCCGCGGCGGCGACGGCCCGCTGCGCGAAGGTCTGGCGCAGATCGAGCGCTCGAGCTCGCCCGAGATGCGCGAGCTGGTGCGCGAGCTCAAGATGGTCGCGCCGACCACGCTGACGGTCATGCTCGAGGGCGAGAGCGGCGTGGGCAAGGAGCTGCTGGCGCGCTGGACGCACCAGCTGTCGCCGCGCGCGCAGGGCCCGTTCGTGGCCATCAACATGGCCGCCGTGCCCGGCACGTTGCTCGAGTCGGTGCTCTTCGGCCACGAGAAGGGCGCGTTCACCGGCGCCGATCGCCAGCGCCTGGGCAAGTTCGAGCTCGCCGACGGCGGTACGCTGTTCCTCGACGAGATCTCCGAGCTGGATCTCACGTTCCAGGCCAAGCTCCTGCGCGCGCTGCAGGAGCGCGAGATCGAACGCATCGGCGGCGCCGAGCCGGTGCCCGTCGACCTCCGCATCATCGCCGCGACCAACCAGGATCTCGAGGCCATGGTCATGGCCGGCAAGTTCCGGCAGGACCTGTGGTTCCGCCTGAACGTCATGCGGGTGCGCGTGCCGCCGCTGCGGCAGCGCGCCAACGATATCCCCGATCTCGTCGACCTGCTGGCGCGCCGCCATGCCGCCGCGATGAGCCGGGAGGCGCCCCGGTTCCGCCCCGAGGCCTTGGCCGCGCTGCGCGAGTACACCTGGCCGGGCAACGTGCGCGAGCTCGAGAACCTGGTCATGCGCATGGTCGCCCTGCATCCGGGCGCCGAGATCGGCCTCGAGGACATCCCGCCCGAGTATTGCCTCGAGCACTTCGGCAAGCTGGCGCTCTCGCATGCGCAGGCCAGCACCGATCGTCTCGAGCCGTCGATGTACCACCAGGCGATGCACCACTTCGAGCGCTACCTGGTGCGGCAGGCCGTCGACCGTTGCAATGGCAACAAGGCAGAGGCCGCCCGCATACTGGGAATTTCGTACTCGAGCCTCAAGGTCAAGTTTGGTCAAACTGACCCCTCGGATTGATAAATGGCAGCTGCTCCGGCATCCTACAGGGGCAAATGCTCTCCAGCGCCACGGTACTGATCGTCGACGACGAGGAACGGTTCCACGAGAACCTCGCGCGTGCGCTCAAGTCCGTCCGTGGGCTGCGCCGACTGGCCGCCTACAATGTCTTCCAGGCGCGCGAGGTCCTGAAGCACGAGACGGTCGACGTCGTGATTCTCGATCTCAACATGCCCGGAGTGCGTGGCGACCAGTTGCTGCAGGAGCTGCGACCTGACATCGACGCCGGCCGCATGGAGATCGTGGTCGTCAGCGGCAACGACTCGGTCGAGTCGGCGGTGCTGTGCACCAAGTACGGCGCGTTCGACTACATCCTGAAGTCGGCCGAGGTCTACCGCCACATCGAGCTGCTCATCAATCGCGCGCTCGATCACCGGCGCCAGCGCCGCGCCGCGCTGGTCGCCCGTTCGGCGGTGGACGCCCAGCAGTTCGTCGCGAACCTGACCGCGAGCAGCTCACCGGAGGCCAAGAAGCTGGTCCTCCGCGCCGACGAGTTCGCGCCCACGCGCGTGCCCGTGCTCATCGAGGGCGCGGCCGGCACCGGCGTCGAGCACATCGCGCACTTCCTGCATGTGAACTCGCCGCGCGCGCAGGCGGCCTTCGTCGTCATGGACGTGGCGCGGCTCGCACCGGGCGAGCTCAACACCATGCTCGCCGGCGGCGCGACCGCAGACGGCAAGCCGAGCGAACTCGAGCTGGCCGACGGCGGCACGCTCTTCTTCGACGGCATCGAGCACCTCGATCCACGCGTACAGCGCCAGCTCGTGCCGCTCATGCTCGGGGTCTCCGACGGCTCCGACACCGCGGCCCACAAGTTCGACGTGCGCGTGATCGCCGCCTGCGCCGACGGCAAGGCCTCCGGGCTCGACTCGGCGGTGCGCCAGCTCCTCGATCTATCCAAGCTGCGGCTGCCGCGGCTGGTCGATCGGCGCGCCGACATCCCGTCCTTGCTCGCGTGGAGTGCCGAGCGCCGGCTGGTGCGCGCGGCGCGTCCGCGCTTCTCCGACGAGGCGGTGGCGGCGCTCAAAGACTACGACTGGCCGCGCAACATCGCCGAGCTCGAGGAGCTGGTCGTGCAGCTGGGCGCGACGCGCGCCGGCGCGGTGATCACGCTCGCCGATCTGCCCTTCCAGGTGGTGGTCGCGCACCTCACCAAGCGCGTGCGTGAGATGCCGACGGCGGGCGGGGGCGGCGGCAAGCTCTACGAGATGGCCATGGCGCACTTCCAGCATACGCTCTTGCACCATGTGCTCATCGCGCACGGCGGCAACACCACGCGCGCGGCCGAGACGCTGGGCATCCCAGTCGCGACGTTGCGACGCCAGCTCAACCTGAAGGGCGTCGCCGGGGAAGAGTAGCCAGCGCGGGCGCGGCGCGGCGCACCGAGAGCAGCACGACCGCACCCAGGACCAGCACGCCGGCGAGCCAGACGCCCGAGCCGACCAACTCGCCACCGAGGCCGGCGCCGAGCGCCACCGCGAAGATCGGGTTGACCCACGCGTTCGAGCTGGCCAAGGTCGGGCGCACCCGCACGAGCAGGTAGTTGTAAGCCGAGAACGCGACCACCGAGCCGAACACCGTCAGGTACGCGAGCGCGGCCAGCGAGGCGCCGTCCGGGACGCCACGCAGGGCCTCGCCGCGCGCCAGCGCGAGCACGAGCAGTGTCGGGCCCGCGACCAGCATCTGCGCCGCGGGCGCGAGCAGGCCGCCCGGCACCGGTACGGTGCTTCGACGCACCGAGCCGAGCGCCCAGCTCGCCGCGGCGAGCAAGAGCAGCAGCATGTCGGAGAGCGAGGCGTCCGCGATCGCGCCCGCGTTCAGCACCGCGACGCCCGCGAAGCCGAGCGCGAGCGCCAGGCCCTCGCGGCGCGTGGGCACCGAGCCGGCCAGCGCCGCGAACGCCGCGGCCCAGAGCGGGATCGACGCGCTCGACAGCGCGGCCAGGCTCGACGGCACCCACTGCTGCGCGAAGACCACCGCGCCGTGGCCGAGGACGAGCAGCAGCACGCCGAGCTGCGCGGAGCCGAGCCACTGGGCGCGCGTCGGGGCGGGTGCGCCGCCGAAGCGACGCACCAGCGCGTAGAGCAGCACGCCCGCGAGGGTGAGCCGGGTGCCCGCGAGCAGGAGCGGCGGGAAGGTGCGCAGCGCGAGGCCGACGACGAAGTAGGTCGAGCCCCAGATCACGTACACCGCGGCGAGCGCGAGCAGGACGCCGGGCGGGGGCAGGCGTGACGGCGAGACCGACGCCGCGGGCGGCGCGAGCGGCAACACGTGCGGCGCAGGCAGCGCGACGGACAGGACCGGCGCAGGCAGCGCGACCAGCGCAGGCAGCGCGACCAGCGCAGGCAGCGCGGCCGGCGCGGATGCCGCGAGCGGCGCGGATGCCGCGAGCGGCGC
>JBKJOI010000921.1:0-3619 GCA_046595695.1 Haliangiales bacterium
GCGGCGGGCACCCGGCTGGGTGCCGTGTCGTGGGTGGACGTCGAGAGCGGACAGGTGCGAGCACTCGGTGCGCACGAGGGGCTCGCCGCCTACGACGTCGCGCTCACCACGGATGGACGGACCGTGGTCTCCGCCGGCTGGGACGGGAAGCTCGGCGTCTGGCCCGTGGCGGGCGGACCTGGACGGTTGCTCGAGCAGGGCTCGCCGATCTGGGCCGTGGCGGTGGGCCCCGGCCAGGGCACCGCGGCCACCGCGGGCGGAAACGGCGAGGTGTGGATCTGGGATCTGGCGAGCGGGGTCGGCCGCGAGCGCCATCGCCACGTTGAGCAGGTCATGGACGTGGCCTTCTCACCCGATGGGAAGCTGCTCGCGTCCTCGGCTGCTGACGGCTCGGTGCAGCTGACGCGGGTCGGCGGCGGCCCAGGGATCACGCTCCCAGGCATGGCCGGCGCAACGCGCGGGCTCACCTTCTCGGCCGATGGTGCGACGCTCTACGCGGTCGGTTCGGACGGCAGCGCCCGGGCCTGGTCCACCGGCGGCGGCCCCGGCCGGATCGTCACACGGCACGCGCGGCAAGCGCGTGCGCTCGCCCTCTCGAGCGATGGCCGGACGCTCGCCAGCGGTGGCGAGGACAACACGATCCAGGTGGTGGCCTTGACCTCGGGGCAGACCACCGTGCTGCGGGGTCACGAGGCGGAGGTGCGTAGCCTGGAATTCTCGCCGGATGGACGCTGGCTGGCGTCAGCAGGCTGGGACGCCACAGTTCGACTGTGGTCGGTCAATGGAGATGCCGTCGTGGTGCTCCGGGGCCATACGGGCGTGGTGCAGCGCGTGGCGTTCTCGCAGGATTCAAGCTGGCTCGCCTCGACCGGCGCCGACGGCACGGCGGGGCTTTGGCGCGTCGATGACGTCGGGCACGTGCCCCGAGGTGGATCGGCCTGGCACTTGTGGTTGGTGGCCGCGACGTCTGCGACTATCGACGCGTCGATGCCCCTCGCAACTCGGGCGCGAAGGCTCGCTCCTTAGCGGGGCGCGCCGCGGCGTCTCAGCCCCACCAGCCCCCACCCGCGCCGGTCGGGACGCAGCTGGGCAGCGACTTGGTACCAGGCAGCGTCAGTACCAAAGGGGGGCAGGCCAGCGTCTCGATCCTGGTCAACGCGCAGTAAAAGCCCGTGGCGCCGGCGGCGCTCTGCAGCTCATCGGGGGTGAGCGTGCGCAGAGTCTCCTTGTTGAGTTGCAGGCGGCGGGACGACGAGACGCGTTTCATGGTTACTGCTCCTTCTGTAAAAAGTTGGAAGTATGAGTTCCGACTAGGCAAGACCCGAGGGGAATAGCAGAAGCTCGATCGCGACCGCAAGCCTTGTTTGCGGCCGCCGACCGCTTCCGGATCTGTGTCACTTCTCGACCCGATGCGACACGCCGGTGACACAAGGACGACTCTGTGAACACCCTGATTCCCTTGGCTTTCCAGCCCGCGCTGGGTGGCATGCGGGGTGCAGGGGTGCGAGCGCAGGAGACGTTCCAACATCATGAGCTCGCTTCGTGCCCTGACTCTGGTCACCCTCGCCACGTGCGCGACGGCCGCCATCTCCCTACCCGGGCGTGTCGCCTCGGCGCTGCCTGCTGACTCGATGGACCTCACCGGGAGGGTCTCCCCGCCGGTGGTGAACGCCTACGTGTTCGCCGGCGTCAGCGAGGCCGCCTACCTGGACGACGGCTACCTCCGCCGCAGCGACCTGGCCTCGCTCGGGCTCCACGAGGCCGCCTTCGCGCACATCGGCACCGAGGAGGACGTCCAGGTCGTCTTCGCCGAGACCGACGCCATGCTGATCGTCGCGGTGCGAGGCACGCAGGAGCGCGAGGATTACTGGACCGACGTCCAGGTGCGCCAGGTCGAGCCCTCGTGGCGCTCGGGCATCCAGATCCACAACGGCTTCCTCGACTCCGCCGACGACGCCTACGCGCGCGTGCTCGCCGAGGTTCGCGCCGCCGAGGACGCGGGCAAGGCGGTGTTCTTCACTGGCCATAGCCTGGGCGGCGCGATCACGCAGATCCTGGCGCTGCGCACGAAGCTCGCCGGGCACCGCGTCACCGGCGTGGTCACCTTCGGCGCGCCCGACGTCGGCAACGAGGACTGGGCCGAGCTCTACTTCGCGCGCCTCGGCGGCGTGACCTCGCTGATCGTGCACGACAAGGACCCGATGCCGTGCCGCCCGCGCCTCTGGTGGTACGATCCGGCGGCCCGCTTCTTCGAGCTCAAGTCGGGCCAGCTCTCGGCCGTGCCCGAGCCCGCCTGCGGCGGTGACGCGGACGATTACCACGGCATCTCCAGGTACTTCGCCAAGCTGCGCACCCTGCAATCAGCGAGCGTGCTCGATCGGCCGGCGGTGAGCTTCTCGATCTCCACCGCGGCGGCCACGCGCGGGCAGCTCGCGCAGGAGGTCCTCCGCGAGGCCTGGACGGACGGCTGGTCGGCGGTCGTGCCCTACCAGACGGGCGGCGCCTTCTTCGTGGCGCTGTACAAGCGCTCGACCGGGCGCCTCGACCTGCGCCACATGAACCCCGACGGTACGCTCGGCGCGCTGGTCGAGTACCGATCGAGCTTCGTGCCCTCGGCGCTCGTCACGGCCGCCACCGTGAGCGGCTCGTCGTACCTGATCGTCACCGACATCTGGGGCCGGGTCTCGCGCTACTCCTTTCGCGCCGACGGCAAGCTCTGCTCGAGCGGCCCCGACTCGGGCGCCGGCTGCCAGGCGATCGCGTCGTTCGAGGCCGGGGTGCCGCTCGTCAACGGGATCCGCATCAACCCGTATACCCAGGTCGACGTCACCACCGTCGGTGGCCGCACCTACCTGGCGTTCGTCGGCCGGGTGAGCGGATCGGCCGCCCTCTACGAGATCACCGCCAACAACTTCGGTCGCCGCGCCGCTGCCGACACCTGGACGTCGGGCTGGTCGTCATCGCGCTTCTATGGCGTCGGCGCCAGCACCTTCCTGTTCCTGCTCAAGGAAGAAACCGGGCAGGTGCACATCCACCCGGTGAACAGCGATGGCACCCTGGGGGCGCGCGCGCACGCCTACGACTGGAGCGCGGGCTGGACCGAGGTCCTGCCCTACCAGGTCGGCGGCCAGGCCTACCTGGCCCTCATCAAGGGCGGCGCGGGCGACGTCCACCTGCACCAGCTGAACGCCGACGGCAGCGTCGGCGTCATGATCGAAGCGCGGAGCTGGACGGTCGGCTGGCAGGCCACCGCGGTGGTGCCCACCAGCACCACGGGGCGCGCCCTGTTCATGGTCAAGCGCTGAAGACTCGGCCGGCGGCTCGCCTCTGTGCGGCGATGCGACCGACGGGACGGGCCGGCGCGACGAGGCCGCGCGCGTCAGGCCCGGCGCGCGACGATCACGCTCTGCGAGCCCATGCGCCAGCGCACGTCGACCTGGGTGAACCCGGCCTCGCGCAGCATGTCGAGCTCCTCGTCGACGCCGAAGTAGCGGTCCTCGGTGGCCCACTGCTTGAAACGGTCATACGCCTCGGCCTCGGTGTCGCCGTTCGCGATCAGGTGCGCGGCCCAGCGCTTTCGCATGGGCTCGCCGTGCCCGCCGCCGCCGCGCTCGCCGAG